>JAYVBO010000102.1:0-10009 GCA_043750435.1 Betaproteobacteria bacterium
CAAGACCAGTTGTTACAGGCCCTCGCGGCCGTCACGGACCCGAATACCGGCAAGGACTTCGTCAGCACCAAGCAGCTGAAGAACCTGCAGGTGAACGACGGCGACGTGGCGTTCGACGTCGAGCTGGGCTATCCCGCGAAGAGCCAGATCCCGGCGATGCGCACTGCACTGGTGGCCGCCGCGAAGCGCGTCGCCGGCGTCGGCAACGTGTCCGCCAACATCAGCACCAACGTCGTCGCGCATGCCGCGCAGCGTGGCGTCGCACTGTTGCCGAGCGTGAAGAACATCGTCGCCGTCGCATCCGGCAAAGGTGGCGTCGGCAAGAGCACGACCGCCGTCAACCTGGCGCTGGCGCTGGCGGCGGAGGGCGCTGCCGTCGGCCTGCTGGATGCGGACATCTATGGCCCCAGCCAGCCGATGATGATGGGCATCGACGGCCGGCCCGAAAGCGCCGACGGCAAGACCATGGAGCCGATGGAAAACTACGGCGTGCAGGTGATGTCGATCGGCTTTTTGATCGACGACGACCAGGCCATGATCTGGCGCGGCCCGATGGCCACCCAGGCGCTGGACCAGTTGCTGCGCCAGACCAACTGGCGCGACCTGGACTACCTGCTGGTCGACATGCCGCCGGGCACCGGCGACATCGCGCTGACACTGAGCCAGCGCGTGCCGCTGACCGGCGCCATCATCGTGACCACGCCGCAGGACATTGCGCTGCTGGACGCCAAAAAGGGTCTGAAGATGTTCGAAAAGGTGGGCGTGCCTATCCTGGGCATTGTCGAGAACATGGCCGTCCACACCTGCACCGCCTGCGGCTACACCGAACACATCTTCGGCGCCGACGGTGGCCAGCGCATGGCGGCCGAATACAAGGTGGAATACCTGGGCGGCCTGCCGCTGACCATGAGCATCCGCGAGCACGCCGACAACGGCCGGCCCAGCGTGGTGGCCGACCCCGACGGCGAGGTGGCCGCCAGCTACAAGGCCATCGCCCGCAAGGTGGCGGTGAAGATCGCGCTCAAGGCCCGCGACTTCTCGGCCAAGTTCCCGACCATCAGCGTGTCCAAGAACACCTGAGCCCGGTGCCGGGCCGGCGTTGAGCCGGCCTCATGCCTGCCATAGGCAGACCCAATGGCGGGCATCGCCACGATCAATCCTGCAAATGCTGCGCCGCAGCGAAAATTGCACCCATCGCAGGCGTTTGTGCCTGCAGACAACCCCACGGATCTCATCGCAGGTCCCTGATCAACACCACCGTCCAGCCCTTCAAGACCACCGCCTTCGTCAACCGCGCCGGCAAGGGCGAATTCTTCGACGTGTCCAACGAAACGCTGAAGGGCAAGTGGTCGGTGCTGATCTTCATGCCCGCCGCCTTCACCTTCAACTGCCCCACCGAAGTCGAAGACGCGGCCGACAACTATGCCGAATTCCAGAAGATGGGCGCCGAGGTCTACATCGTCACCACCGACACCCACTTCTCGCACAAGGTGTGGCACGAGACCAGCCCGGCCGTTGGCAAGGCCAAGTTCCCGCTGGTGGGCGACTCCACGCACACGCTGACGAATGCTTTCGGCGTGCACATCCCCGAAGAAGGCCTGGCGCTGCGCGGCACCTTCGTCATCAACCCCGATGGCGTGATCAAGACCATGGAAGTGCATTCCAACGAGATCGCCCGTGACGTCAAGGAAACCCTGCGCAAGCTGAAGGCCGCGCAATACACCGCCGCCAACCCCGGCCAGGTCTGCCCGGCCAAGTGGAACGAAGGCGCCAAGACCCTGGCCCCCTCGCTGGACCTGGTCGGCAAGATCTAAGACCACGCCCCTGCCAACGGCTGGCCAGTGGCCAGCCGTTTTTCATTCCAACGAGCATTTGAGCAAGGACATCGCCATGCTGGACAGCAACAGCCAAGCGCAACTGGCCGCCTACTTCGAGCGCATCAGCCTGCCGGTTGAACTGATCGCCAGCCTGGACGATTCCGCCGGCGCTGCCGACATCCGCGAACTGATCACCGAAGTCGCAGCCATCGCACCGGCCAAGATCACGGCCCGTTTTGACGGCCAGTTCGAGCGCCGGCCGTCATTCCAGGTCACCCGCGTCGGCCACAACATGGGCGTGCATTTCGCTGCGGTGCCCATGGGCCACGAGTTCACTTCGCTGGTGCTGGCGCTGCTGTGGGCCGGTGGCCATCCGCCCAAGGTGGAGGCTGACGTCATCGAGCAGATCAAGTCGCTGGATGGCGATTTCGCCTTCGACACCTGGATGAGCCTGACCTGCCACAACTGCCCGGACGTGGTGCAGGCCATGAACCTGATGGCGGTGTTCAACCCGCGCGTGCGCGCCGTGGCCATCGACGGCGGCTTGTTCCAGAAGGAAGTCGAAGAACGCCAGATCATGGCCGTGCCCTCGGTCTTCCTGAACGGCGCTTCCTTTGGCTCGGGTCGCATGGAAATCGCGGACATCCTGAAGAAGATCGACACCGGCGGCGCCGCGCGTGACGCGGCCAAGCTGGGGGCCAAGGCGCCGTTTGACGTGTTGATCATCGGCGGCGGCCCGGCCGGCGCGGCTGCGGCGGTGTACGCCGCGCGCAAGGGCATACGCACCGGTATCGTGGCCGAGCGCTTCGGCGGCCAGACGCTGGACACCCTGGGCATCGAGAACTATGTCTCGGTGCTGGAAACGCAAGGCCCGGCCTTCGCGCTGGCGCTGGAAGCCCACGCCCGCGCCTACGACGTGGACATCATGAACAGCCAGCGCGTGGCGTCACTGGAGCCGGCCGTGTCTGAGGGCAGTGCCATCACCGTGACGCTGGACAACGGCGCGCAACTGAAAAGCCGCAGCGTGATCCTGTCCACCGGCGCGCGCTGGAAGAACGTCAACGTGCCCGGTGAAGCCGAGTACCGCAACAAGGGCGTGGCCTATTGCCCGCACTGCGACGGGCCGCTGTTCAAGGGCAAGCACGTGGCCGTCATCGGCGGCGGCAATTCAGGCGTCGAAGCCGCCATCGACCTGGCCGGCGTCGTCGCCCACGTCACCGTGGTCGAATTCGCCGACCAGCTGAAGGCCGACGCGGTGCTGGTGAAAAAGCTGCACAGCCTGACCAATGTGACGGTGCACGTGAACGCACAAACCACCGAAATCACTGGCGCCGACGGCAAGGTCAACGGCTTGCTCTACAAAGACCGTGGCACGGGTGCCGAGCACCGCATCGATCTGGCCGGCGTCTTCGTGCAGATCGGCCTGCTGCCCAACACCGAATTCCTGAAGGGCACGGTGGAATCGAGCAAGTACGGCGAAATCATCATCGACGCCAAAGGCGCGACCAGCCTGCCCGGCGTGTATGCGGCGGGCGACGCGACGACGGTGCCCTTCAAGCAGATCGTCATCGCCGCCGGCGACGGCGCGAAGGCCGCGCTGGCGGCCTTCGACTACCTGATCCGCACGCCGCTGCCGGCCTGACGGGCCGGCTCGGCCCGACCGCTCAAGGGGCTTCGGCCACCTTGCGCAGGTTGGCCAGGCCGGTCTCGAAGTCGGCGCCGATCATCTTGTCCATGCTGATGAAGACGCCCATCAGCTTGGACACGTAAGCCTGCGGGCCGTGCATGGTCCAGCTGACCTCGGTGCGGCCGTCGCCCTGCGGCTTGAGGCCGAATTCCAGCACGTTGTCGCCGGCGAAAGGTTCGACAAAGAGCAGGCGCATCACCACCAGTTTGGGCTCGGTGTTCGACTTGATTTCCATGCTGCCGGTGCCGACGTCTTTGTTGCCCTTCCAGCTGTATTTGGCGCCGGGGCCAGCGTTCGGGCCTTCGTAGCTGCCCTTCAGTGCCAGGTCTTTCGCCAGATAGGGGTTCCAGCGGTTGAAGTTGTGCAGGTCGTTGATCAGCGGGTACAGGCGCTCCGGTGGCGCGGCGATCACCATCTTGCGTTCGACGCGCAAATCGTCAGCTCGCGTGGCCGCGAACAGCAGCAGGCCGGCGAGTGCGACGGCAACGATGATCCCCAGGGTCTTGAACATGGCGGTCCTTTCAGATGGGTGGCGGGCGGTGGGCGTTCAGGCGCCGGTGCCCGCATCGCCCGCCAGCCGCTGCAGATCGGCCAGCGTGTTGGCGTTGAAGAAGGCGCCCGCGTCGTCGAAGGTGACGATGGCACAGCGGTGCTGCGCCGTCCAGGCGGTGATCTTGCGTTCGCCGCTGTGCAGAAAAGCCACCAGGCTTTCCAGCAGCGCGCTTTTCATCAGGCAGAACACGGGCTGCTTTTGCAGGCGGCCGTCTTCCACGGTGGCCACCATGGCGATGTCGGCGCCTTCAGCGGCCAGAGCCTGCGCCAGCCGCGCCACCAGGTCCGGCGGGAAGCCGGGCGTGTCGCAGGGCAGGGCCATCAGGTAGGGCGTTTCGCAATGTTCCAGCCCGGCCAGCCAGCCGGCCAGCGGACCAGGGAAGTCGGGCAGGGCGTCGGGCCACACCGGCACGCCCATGGATTCATAGGCCGCCAGGTTGCGGTTGGCATTGACCATCAGCTGGCCCACCTGGCCTTGCAGGCGCAGCAGCGCGTGCATGGCCAGGGGCATGCCCTGGTGGGTCTGCAGGCCCTTGTCCACGCCGCCCATGCGGGTGCCGCGGCCGCCGCACAAGACCAGGCCGGTGATGTCGTCGGGCGATATGCCGGGCGGCTGCGCAAAGGTGGACGTGGGGTCCATCGTGTTCAGGTTTCCAGCATGTCGAAACCCTGGGTCTCGACCTGCATGTAGGCGCGGGTGAAGTCGGCCAGCGCGCGCCACACGGCAGCGCGCGGCTGCGCGGCCACCGCGTCGCACAGGCGGTCGACCCAGGGCTGCAAGTGCGCTCGGTAGAAGCGGCGCTGCTGCTCCAGGTTGCACACCGCGATGTCATCGCCGGCAATCAGGTAGCGCATGACTTCGAAACCGTAGGCGATGTGGTCTTCGGTTTCCAGCGTTTGCGGGTCACGCGCCAGGCCCAGTTCGGCCAGGTCGTGGCGCAGCGCGGCGAGTGGCTTTTCGTTGAGGAAACCGGCCAGGTAGAACGAACCGTAGGCAAAGACCTCGGGCTTGCCGACGCCCATGAACAGGGCTTCGTGCTCAGCTGCCGCCGCTTCGGGTGTGGTGCCGCGCAAGGCGCCCACCAGCGCCTGCCACGGCGCTTCCAGCGCCGCGCCGCTTTCCGGCGTTTGCGTGACTGCCACGCTGAATTGCGCCAGCAGTTCGGCGTCGGGCGGGGTCAGCCACAGGCGTGACAGCAAGCCGTACAACTCGGCGCGGGCCAGCTCTTCGCTGTCGCCTGCGCTGCCGTCGGACAGGACGAAATTCACGGGTGACTCAGGGGCGGGGCTGCTCATTTCGGGATGTCGGTGATGCGCACTTCGTTGGGGTTGCTGTACAGGTCAACGACCCGGCAGTCGCCGCACATCTTCAGCCTTTCGGCAGCGGCGCCTTGGAAGGCCGAATGACCGGCCAGCTTGCTCAGCATGTTTTCAATCGCGCGCAGCGTGCCGAAAGGCTTGCTGCAGCGCACGCAGCGGTAGGGCTGCATTTCGGCCAGCACCCGCGGCGTCTTGCGGGCCTTGCCGCCGTCGGCCAGCCACAGGCGGGGCAGCAGGGTGATGGCGCCTTCGGGGCAGGTGCTGGCACACAGGCCGCACTGCACGCAGTTTTTCTCGGTGAACTTCAGCTGCGGCAGCTCGGGGTTGTCGGACAGGGCGCTGGCCGGGCAGGCGCCGACGCAACTGAGGCACAAGGTGCATTTTTCGGTGTCGACGTTCAAGCTGCCCCAGGGCGAACCGGCCGCCGGCAGCGCGACGGCGTCGGCCGGCGCGGGCGCCAGTGCAGCCAGATGGTCCAGCGCCAGTTCCAGCGTGGCGCGCTTGTCGGCTTGCGCGCTGAAGGTGGCCGCGCGTTGCACGCCTTGAGCAGCGGGCGCGCGCAGGGCGGCGTCCAGCGCACGCGGCTCGGTGGCCGCTATCACCCGCAGGTGCAGGCCGCCGTAGCCCAGGCCGGTGAGCAGGGTTTGCGCCACGGCCATCTGCTCGGTCAGCGCGCGGCGGTAGTCGGGCGCTTCTTCGGCGGTCAGCAGCACCGCAATCTGGTTGGCCCCTTGGGCGATGGCGGCCAGCCACAGGTCCAGGCCGATGCTGGCGGTGTGCCACACCGCCACCGGCAGCACGCGCGCCGGCAGGCCCTGCAGGCTGCGGTCGGTGCGCGGGTTCAAGCGGGCTTGGCGGCCCAGTTCATCCACCAGCGCAGCACCCGCGCCTTCGCTGTGGATCAGCAGCGCCGGCGTCACGCCGCCAGCCTGCGCATAGGCCGTCAGCAGGGTGCGCAAGCGCTTGCCCTGGTCCAGCGGCCCGGGGTAGGCAAAGCCCATCGCGCCGCTGGGGCAGACCGTGCTGCAAGCGCCGCAGCCCACGCACAAATAGGGTTCGACGATGACGCCGCCGGCCGCTTCGCCCTTGCGTTTGCCTTTGTGCGAGGCGTCGCTGCGGATGGCCTGCGTGGAACACACGTCGATGCAGGCCGTGCAGCCGATCTGCTCGTTGCGGCTGTGCGCGCACAGCTTGGGCTGGTAGCGGAAGAACTTGGGCTTCTCGAATTCGCCGACCAGTTCGCGCAGCTTCAGCACCGCGTCAAACAGCGACTGGCCTTCGGTGGCGACATGGAAATAGCCTTGCGGCGCCTGGTGCTGCGGGAAGGCGCTGTCAGCGCGCAGGTCCAGCACCAGGTCGAAGGCTTCGCTGTGCGTTTGCGGGGCGCGGTTGAAGTCGATGGCGCCGGCCGCGTCGCACACCCGCACGCAGTCGCGGTGGCTTTTGCAGGCGCTGAGGTTGACCTGGTAGTCCAGGCCGATGGCGCCTTCGGGGCAGGCCTGTACGCAGGCGTTGCAGCGTGTGCAAAGGTCCAGATCGATGGGGTTGGCGCTGGCCCACTCGGCCTGGAAACGGCCCAGCCAGCCGGTCAGCTTCGTCAGTTGACCGGTGTGCGTGGCGCGGGCGTGGCGCTGGTCCAGTGCACCGCCCGCGGCGGTGACCAGCACGCTCACGTCCAATTTGTCAGACAACTGGGCGGCGGCGCGTTCGGCGGCTTGCGCGCTGCCGATGACCAAGCAGCGGCCGCCTGAGGTGTAGCTGACGGTGGCCACCGGTTCGGGCGGCGGCAGTTGCGCGGCGGCGATCAGCGCGGCGATCTTGGGCAAGGCCCCGCTGCCTGAGCTGTCGCGCGACCAGCCGGCCGTTTCGCGGATGTTGACGAAGTGGATGGGCCGCTCTTCCAGGCGGGCCGCGCCTTCGGTTTCGTCGTTCAGTTCCAGGAACAGGCGCTGTTCCTGGGTGCAGGCCACCAGCAGGGCGTCGCCGCTGCCGGCGGTGTCTTTTGCCGCACGTTGAAACGCGCCGGCTTCGCGCCGGCACAGCAGCGTGTGGACGACGTCCAGTCCGTCAGTCTGGGCGCCCGGTGTGCGGGCCAGCGCCTGCTTCAGGGCCGAGGCGTCCAGCGACATCGTCTGGTTGCAATTGCAGATCAGGGTTTTCATCGGCGGCCAGGGGTGTGGGGTCTGCAATCGGTGTCGGGACAGCGGCGTCGGGATCGGTACCCGTGGGCGCCAGGGGGGTTGCGGCAGTTGCTTCGGCCTCGGCCTCGACCTCTTCGTCAAAGAGGCCCAGCATTTGCGATTGAACCATCTGCCGCAGCATGCCGGGTGGCAAGGGGTCGGGCGTGTTGTAGTCGCCGATGTAGATGTCCAGGCCGTCCATCACGTTGAAGTGAGGGTCGGTGAACAGGTGCTTCAAGGCGGCGTTCTTGACCTCGGGCGCCACGTTGCCACCCAGGTAACGGGTGTAGTCGGCGTCGCGTGTCAGCAGCGCCACATCGGCCATGGTGGGCGGTGGGGGCGCTGGGGTGTTGGTCGGGTTGGCGGGGTCGGGCTGCGTCGGTGCGACCTCTGCCTGCGCGGCGGCGGGTGTGGCCAGCGGCAAGGTCGGCGGCGAGGCCGCCAGCAGCGCTTGCGCTGGCGCTTCAACTGGCGCGGCTGCTTCAGCCACGGCCGCGCCGGACCGCACCTCAGCCTTGCGGCGCGACCAGCGCGACAGGAAGTTGTCGGCGTCGTCAGCCACAGCCGCAGTCAGCGGTCTTCCGGCGCGCGGAAGGAAGCCGGCCGGCGGCGCTGCTTCACTTCGGGCCGGTAGTGTTCGTCGACGTAAGCCTGCAGCCAAGCGCAGACCTCGGGCGGCAGCGGGCGGTTGTCGACACGCTCTTGCGCGTCCAGCAAGCGGCCGGCCTCGTGATAGGAGACAGTGACGCGCTCGGGCGTGGCCACCGGCACTTCATGGGCTTCGGTTTCGCTGAGGCGCCACATCACGAACCACACCGGCGCGCCCGAACTGACATTGAGGTAGTAGCCCTCGGCCTCGTCGCGGTGCAGGCTGACTTCGAAGCCCGGGTGCAGGAAGGTTGCGGTGGTGCCGTCGTCGCGCAGCAGCCGCGCCTGGGTGCCGAACTGGCCTTCATCCAGCAGCACCTGCGCAATGCTGAAACGCCAGTCTTCCCAGCGGTTGGGCTGGCGCTGGCGGTCGATCTGCACGGCAACGCGCAGGCTGGGCAGGTGGTCCACGGGCGGGTGCAAGGCAGCGGGCAGCGTGCGGCGTTTGGGGCAGGGGAAGGATTCTAGGCACGGCGGCGCGTGGGCCGGGTTGGGCTGGCACGGCTTGCGGGGTCTTTCCGACGATAGGCAACTGCCCGCGCCGCACCGGGCTATTCTGCGCGCCCTGACGGACCTGGCAAGCACTGGGTCAGCGCGGGCGCACATTGCGGGTGCCTACCAATTGAATGCAGGGTCGGGATTGGTATAAAACCTCGGCAGCACCCGCGTGCACAGCAGGCGGTCAAGGAGAAAGTATGAAGAAGTCGTTGAGTGGATCACCCGCAGCCAGCCCGCTTTCGCGGCGCACTGTGTTCGCCGGCGCCGGCACGGTTGGGGCTTTGGCCGCTGCCGCTGCCCTGCTGCCCAAAGCCGCTGCGCCCGTCGTCGCCGCATTGCCGGCGGCACCCGCTGTTGCTGAAGGTGGCTACCAGCTCACCGAGCACGTGCAGCGCTACTACCAAACCGCCCGCGTTTGACCGTGCAGTGGCCTGCCGGGCAGGGCGCGTGGCGCCCCTGGCCGCGCCGGCCTTGACCGCCATCTGATCGGCCCCGATCAGCGGCTCTGTCACCAGGAGTTCCCATGTTGTTGACCCGCAAATCGTCTTCCGCGCGCTCGGCGCCTTCCGGCCTGGTGGCCAGCTTGGCGCGTGGTGTTTCGCGCGCCGTGCCCACCATGGACCGCCGCGCCTTCCTGCGCCGCTCGGGCCTGGGCGTGGGTGCCGGCATGGTGGCCAGCCAACTGACGCTGGTGAAGAAGGCCGATGCCGCTGAAGGCGCCAAAGCCGCCGACGGCGCGAAGAAGGTCGCAGTCAAGCGCACCGTCTGCGGCCACTGTTCGGTGGGCTGCGCGGTGGACGCGGTGGTTGAAAACGGCGTCTGGGTGCGGCAAGAGCCGGTCTTCGACAGCCCCATCAACCTGGGCGCGCACTGCGCCAAGGGTGCCGCGCTGCGCGAACACGGCCACGGCGAATACCGCTTGAAGTACCCGATGAAGCTGGTGAATGGCAAGTACCAGCGCATCACCTGGGACGTGGCGCTGGACGAAATCAGCAAGAAGATGCTCGAGCTGAAGCAGCAGAGCGGCCCCGATTCGATGTTCTTCGTCGGCAGTTCCAAGCACAGCAACGAACAGGCCTATCTGATGCGCAAATGGGTGTCCTTCTGGGGCACCAACAACACCGACCACCAGGCGCGCATCTGCCACTCCACCACGGTCGCGGGTGTCGCCAACACCTGGGGCTACGGTGCGATGACGAATTCGTACAACGACATGCAGAACTCGAAGGCGGCGCTGTACATCGGCAGCAACGCGGCCGAGGCCCACCCGGTGAGCATGCTGCACCTGCTGCACGCCAAGGAAAACG
>JAYVBO010000103.1:0-1844 GCA_043750435.1 Betaproteobacteria bacterium
CATGTAGAGTTAGAGATATGAAACAAAAGTTGAAGCACCGCCGAAGCGGAGCGCCCGCGTGACGCCCCTGCTGGCAAGCGGGGGCTCACGCCGGCTGGCACGCCTGCTCTTGCCCGCCGGCGTGCACCCGGCAGCGCTGCCGCTGCTGGGCGCACGCGCGCTGCGCGCGGTCGGTGACGGCTACATGGCGGTTTTGCTGCCGGCCTATCTGCTGGCGCTGGGGTTGGGAACCTGGCAGGTCGGCTTCGTCAGCACGGCCACCATGCTGGGTTCGGCCTTGGCCACACTGGCCGTCGGCGCCTGGGGCCATCGCTTTGCTGCCAACCGGCTGCTGCGCGGCGCCGCCTGCTTGATGGCAGCCACCGGCCTGGGGCTGGCCGGGCTGTCGTCGTTCTGGCCTTTGTTGGTCGTGGCTTTCGTCGGCACGCTGAACCCCAGTTCGGGCGATGTCAGCGTGTTCCTGCCGCTGGAACACGCCCGCCTGGCAGGTGCTGCCGAAGGCCACGCCCGCACCGCACTGTTTGCGCGCTACAGCTTGCTGGGGGCCTTGTGTGCCGCGCTGGGTGCCTTGGGCGCGGGCCTGCCCGACGCGCTGGCGGGTGTCGGCGACCTGACCCGGCTGGACGTGCTGCGCGCCCTGTTCGGGCTCTACGGTCTGCTGGGTTTGTTGGTGCTGCTGATCTACCGCCGCCTTCCCGAAGCACCCGAAGCGCCCGCTGCGTCGTCGCCAGCGGCGCCGCCTGCGCCCGCTGCCGCGCTGGGCCCTTCGCGCGGCGTGGTGGTGCGGCTGGCGGCGCTGTTCAGCGTGGACGCTTTCGCTGGTGGTCTGGTGGTCAACGCGCTGATGGCTTTGTGGTTGTTCGAGCGCTTCGGCGTCTCACTGGCGCAGGCCGGCGTGTTCTTTTTCTGGACCGGTTTGTTGGGCGCGGCGTCACAGTTGGCCGCGCCGGTGTTAGCCCGCCGCATCGGCTTGTTGAACACCATGGTCTTCACCCACATCCCGGCCAATGTCTGTCTGGTGCTGGCCGCGCTCGCGCCCAGCTGGCCGGTGGCGCTGACCCTGCTGCTGGTGCGCAGTGCCTTGTCGCAGATGGACGTGCCCACGCGCACGGCCTATGTGATGGCGGTGGTGACGCCCGCTGAGCGCCCTGCGGCGGCCAGTTTCACGGCGGTGCCGCGCAGCTTGGCCGCGGCGGTCAGCCCCAGCCTGAGCGGCGCACTCTTCGCGGCGGGTTGGATCTCGGCGCCACTGATCGCCTGCGGCGTGCTGAAGATAGCCTACGACCTGGCGCTGTGGCGCGCCATGCGGCGCCAGGATCTGAACGGTGCCTGAGCGGCGCAGCTGGCGTGCCGGCGGCGCGCTTTCAGCGCTGCAGTTGATCCAGCTTGTCGGTCTTGTCTTTCCACTCGTCGGCGTCGGGCAAGGCCGCCTTGCGCTTGGTGATGCTGGGCCAGCCGCGTGCCAAGTCGGCGTTGATCTTGATGAACTTCAACTGCTCCGTCGGCACGTCTTCCTCGGGCAAGATCGCGTTGACCGGGCATTCCGGGATGCACACCGCGCAGTCGATGCACTCGTCCGGGTCGATGACCAGCATGTTGGGGCCCTCGCGGAAACAATCGACGGGGCAGACATCGACGCAGTCGGTGTACTTGCAGCGGATGCACGATTCGAGAACGACGTGGGTCATGGGTGGGCTCAGTAGGGGTCAAGTTGGCCGGGGCTTGCGCCGGCCACAGCAACCCGTAATTTTACGATGCGGACAGGATCCGCTGGGCAGGTGTGGACAGCGGCGCCTGTGCGGGGCTGGAAGGCGGGGCCGCCGGGCCCACGGCGCAGGCGCCTG
>JAYVBO010000104.1:0-4328 GCA_043750435.1 Betaproteobacteria bacterium
CCCACGCCGCTGGAAGCGACGATCAGTTCAGCCCCCACCAGCGACTGCCAACCCAGGCCGGCCGAAATGCGCAGGCCCGCCACGATGGAGGGCACGGCCGCCGGCAGCAGCACCTGGGTCATCGCGCGGAAGTGGCTGGCACCCAGCATTTGCGCCGCTTCGATGTACTTGCGGTCGACGTTCTTGGCGCCACGGTAGGTGTTGATCAGCACCGGCGGAAAGGCGCCCATGAAGATGACCAGCACCGGCCCGCCGATGCCCGTGCCGAACCACAGCGCAGCGAAGGGCACCCAGGCGATGGGCGCGACAAAGCGCACCGCGTCGAAGGCCGGTGTGACCAGCTTGTCGATCCAGCCGAACCAGGCCATCAACAGGCCCAGCGGGATGCCCACCACCACCGCGATGGCGAAGCCGGTCGCGAAGCGCTGGAAGCTGGACAGCAGGTGTTCGAACAGCGTGTAGCCGGCGAAGGGCTCGACAGTCAGTTGCGCGAAGCGGGCCACCACGTCCCAAGGGGCGGGCAGGAAGTCGCGTGAAGTCAGGCCCGACAGCGCGGCCGCCGACCACAGCGCGACAAATCCCAAGGCGCTGGCCGTGCTGAGTGCGGCCACGCGGGCCGCTGGCAAACGGGGTTGCAACATCAGATCACCCGCCACGGCATGGCGCGCCGTTCCAGCCAGCCCAGGCCCAAGGTCATCAGCCAGCCGCAAACGGCCACGCTGATCATGCCCACCACGATCATGGCCGGGTAAATGTCTTGCGAGGCCTGGTTCAGGATCTGCCCCAGGCCGACCACCGCGCCCACCAGTTCGGCGGCCACCAGCGTGGTCCATGCGGCCTGCAAGGAAAGGCGCAAGCCGGTGAAGATGCTGGGCAAGGCGCCGGGTACCAGCACTTCGCGGGCATAGCGCCAGCCGCGCACATTCAGCATGGCGGCGGCTTCGAAGATGGGCCTGTCTATCTGGCGCACGCCGGCAAAACTGTTGATCACCGAAGGCACGAAGGCCGCGAAGAAGATCACCATCATCTTGGCCGCATCACCCAGGCCCAGCCAGACGATGGCCAAAGGGATCCAGGCCAGCGGCGGTATCGGCCGCAGCAGCAGGAAGACCGGATTGACCAGCGCTTCCACCGTGCGGCTGGCGCCCATGGCCAGGCCCAGCGCCACGCCCACGCTGGAGGCCAGTGCGAAGCCCATGGTCACCAGCAGCACGCTGCGCAGCACGTGTTCATGCAGGCGGCCGTTGCTGTAGCCCTCAAACAGGATTTGCGAAAACGCATTCGCCACCTCCAGCGGCGGCGGAAAGCGGACCGGCGAAATCACGCCCCACACCGCCGTCAGTCCGTGCCACAGCAGCAGCACGGCGAGCAAGGCGGCCAGGCCGGTGGCGTAGCGCGCAAGCGGTGGGTGGACTCTGAGGGGGCGCGTCATCGGCGGGCTTTCATCGGCGTTGCGGCACCGGCTGAATAGTTGTAAACGATTTCAACATGCCGCGATGATCTGTACCGGACCTTTCAGCGTCAAGGCCTTGAGACTGGTACTTTCCCTGCTGAATCGGATTTTCTGCTATCAGGGATGGTTGAAGAAAACGCTTACATTGCAAGCATGACCAGCCGGGACCACGCACTGCCGAATATCGAAGACGTGGCCGCGGCGGCGGGTGTTTCAACCGCCACCGTTTCACGCGTGTTGAACAAGCCCGAGTCGGTGCGCGAGGCCTTGCGCCTGCGCGTGGTGGCGGCTGTTGCGCGCTTGGGTTACGTGCCGCACGCCGGGGCTCGTGCGCTGAAGCTGCAACGCAGCGGCACCGTGGGCGCGGTCTTCCCGACCATCGACAACGCCATCTTTGCGCAGGCCATCGCCGCCTTGCAGCAGCGACTGGCTGACGCCGGCTTGCAGTTGCTGATCGCCACCAGCGGCTACGACCTGCAGACCGAGGCCCGCCAGGCGATGAACCTGGTGACGCGTGGTGCGGATGCGCTGGTCTTGTGCGGCAACGGCCAGAGCCCGCAACTGCTGCAGTTCCTGCGCGGACGCGAACTGCCCACCGTGCACGCCATGAGTTTTCCGGCGCCACCGGGCCTGGTCTGCGTGGGTTTCGACAACGCGCGCGCCATCGGCCAGGCGGTGCGCTACTTGCTGGACCTGGGGCACCGCCGCATCGCCATGCTGGCCGGCGTGGCGGCCCACAACGACCGCGCGGCGGCGCGCATTGCAGGCGTGCGGCTGGCGCTGCAACAGGCGGGCTTGGCCTTGTCGGCGCAGCACCTGGTGGAACGTGACTACGGCCTGGCGCCGGCGCGCGACGGTTTTCGCACCTTGATGGCTGCGCGGCCGGCGCCCACGGCGGTCTTGTGCGGCAACGACGTGCTGGCTTTCGGCGCGCTGCTGGAAGCGCAAGCCATGGGCCTGCAGGTGCCGCAGGACCTGTCCATCATCGGTTTCGACGACCTGGAAATGGCGCGCCACATCCGGCCCGCGCTGACCACGCTGCACGTGCCCACGCAACAGCTGTGGCACACCGTGGCCGACCGCATCATTGCCGCGCTGGGCCAGCAACCGGTGCCGCCGGCCACCGAGGTGGAAGTGCAGCTGGTGGTGCGCGATTCAACCGGGCCCGCGCCCCGCCGTGCTGCCCCGCGCAAGCAGCCCCCACCCTAGCGCCACCGACGCCGCCGGCTTGCCGTGTTGCAAGGCGTGCAACAGCGAACGCGCGGTTTCGGCGCCAATGGCATGGCGGGGCAGTTGCACGCTGGACAGCATGGGGCTCAGCTGGCGCGCAATGGCGAAGTCGCCGAAGCCCAGCAGCGCCATGCGCCCTGGCACGTCCACGCCGCGCCGTGCGGCTTCCAGCAAGGCGCCGCAGGCCAGGTGGTCGTTGGCGAAGGCCGCTGCGGTGACGAACGGCGGGCCGGCCCGCACCAGGTCGCCCAACACCTGGCGGCCGGCGTCGAAAGCGTCGCCGGGCGGGGCCTTGATGACGCTGACGCGGGCGCCACTTTCGCTGGCAGCGGCGGCGAAGGCGACGCCGCGTTCATGGGCGCGGTAGTCCTCGGCGATGCCGCTGCCGACATAGGCCAGTTCGCGGTGGCCGGCGCGCAGCAGGTGTTCGGCCATGGCGCGGCCGACATGGTCGTGGTTGAAGCCGATCTGCGTGAAGCGCGGCTGGCGCGGGCCGGGCTCGGGGGGGTGGTGGTCCCAGATTTCGATGACCGGCGTGCCCGCTGCCTTGGCATTGGCCAGCAGCTTCAGCGCGCCCGCTGAATGGCGCCGGCCGGTGACCACCACCGCCGCCGGATGCCAGCCCAGCAGGGCGCGCAACTGGTGCTCTTCGCGTTCCTGCGAATAGCCGGTGGCGGCGATCAGCAATTCATAGCCGGCGGCTTGCAGGCCATCGCTCAGGCCCTGTGCCGTTTCGGCGAAGATGGAGTTCGCCAGGTTGGGCAGCAGCACGGCCACGATGTTGCCCACGCCGCTGGCCAGCAGCCCGGCCTGCTTGTTCGGCACGTAGCCGCTTTGCGCCAGCGCCTGGCGGATGCGCTCGGCGGTTTCGGGCGCCACCACCTGCGGTTCGCGCAGGAAGCGCGACACCGTGATGGACGTGACGCCGGCCGCCGCAGCCACGTCGCGCAGGGTGACGCGACCGTGGCCACGGCGGGCTTGGCGGGCCGTGGGATCCACAGCATCAGCAGGTTCGGTAGGCAAGGCGGGCACCGGGTTAGCCAGTATGGACGGAGAGGGTGGTCGGGCTTATGTTAGCGGTAACACAACGCGCAGTCCATCGCATGAGCAGAGACCCCGCAGACCTACGCAGCCGTCGCTGGTTCGCGGCCAATGACATGCGCGGCTTCGCCCACCGCCAGCGCATGCAGCAGATGGGATTGCGTCGGCAAGACGTGATGAATCGGCCCATCGTGGCCATTGTCAACACTTGGTCGGACCTGTCGCCCTGCCACGCCCATTTGCGTGAACGGGCCGAGGCCGTCAAGCGTGGTGTGCTGCTGGCCGGCGGCATGCCCTTCGAGTTGCCCGCCATGAGCCTGGGCGAGGTGATGGTCAAGCCCACCACCATGCTTTACCGCAACTTCCTGGCGATGGAAACCGAAGAGCTGCTGCGCAGCCTGCCCATCGACGGCGCGGTGCTGCTGGGCGGCTGCGACAAGACCACGCCGGGCCTGCTGATGGGCGCCATCAGCATGGGCCTGCCGGCGCTGTTCTGCCCCGCCGGACCGATGCTGAATGACCGCCACCAAGGCAAGACGGTCGGCGCCGGCACGCACACCCGCATGTTCTGGGACGAACTGCAGGCCGGACAGATCGGTGCCGA
>JAYVBO010000105.1:0-4327 GCA_043750435.1 Betaproteobacteria bacterium
GTTGGAATATCCAGTTCTGCCAGGCCGTCAAACGGCCAAAGACGCGGGTGAACATGTTCTCGGGGCCGTTGAAGCGCAGGTTGGCTTCCATGCCGGTCAAGGCGTCGGGCGACATGCTGACGCGCTCTTCGATGGCGATGCGCACCTCGTCGGTCCAGTCGATGTCGTCGGGGTTGCTGGTGACCAGGCCCAGAGCGAAAGCTGCATCGGCGTCCAGCGGCCGGTTGAGGGCGGCGTGCACGGCGGCCAGGGCTGGTGCTTCGTCGTAGAAGCGGCGTTGCAGACGGCTTTGGCCCGTCACCATCGGGAACAAGCCGAAGTTGGCTTCATTCACCGTCAGCTTCGGGCTGCGCGCGGCGTCGTCGGGCAGCATCAACTGGTAGCTGCGGTCGCAGGCCAGCGCCAGTTCCAGGAAGCTGCCGGCGAAGCAGGAACCGGGTTCGATCAGCGCGAACAGGCTGCGCGACGACAGGTCCAGCCGGCTGAAGGTGCGGCGCAGCAGGCCGGTGGTTTCGCGCACCAGCCAGTGGTTCTGGTTGGCCAGCAGCGTGGCGTCCATGGCCAGCACGGCCGCGGCGTCGCCTTCGGTCTTGATCAGCCAGGTGCCGATTTCCAGCTCGTTCGTGCGCATCATCAGGATGGCGTCTTCCAGCTCGCGGGCCAGGGCCAGCGGGTACCAGGCGGCGCCTTGCGCTTCGATGTCGGCCGGGGTGGTGGGCAGCGCAATGGTCGGTGCCTTCACGGTCCACGTGGCGGTGCGCTTGCTGCGGTCGATCTCCACGACCACGTTGCCGTAGCGCAGCGCGTCGGCTTCCACCGTGCGCTGCAGCGGCGTCAGCACGGCGCCCTTGGCATTGCTGGGGCGGTCGCTGCCAGCGGCCAACTCCAGCGCGCGTTCCTGCACCTTGGCGGCGAACTGCGCCGGCTTGGCGATGCTGTCCACCAGGCGCCAGTCCTGGGCCTTCTGGCCGCGCACACCTTCGGCGCTGGTGCAGAACAAATCGGCCAGGTCGTGGCGCACGTGGCGCTTGTCGGTCACGCGGGTCAGGCCGCCGGTGCCGGGCAGCACGCCCAGCAAAGGCACTTCCGGCAGGCTGACGGCGCTGCTGCGGTCGTCCACCAGGATGATCTCGTCGCAGGCCAGAGCCAGCTCATACCCGCCACCGGCGCAGGCACCGTTCACGGCGGCCAGAAACTTCAGGCCGCTGTACTTGCTGCTGTCTTCCAAACCATTCCGCGTCTCGTTGGTGAACTTGCAGAAGTTCACCTTCCAGGCGTGCGTGCTCAGGCCCAGCATGAAGATGTTGGCGCCGCTGCAGAAGACTTTTTCCTTGGCGCTGGTGAGCACCACGGTGCGCACTTCCGGGTGTTCGAAACGGATGCGCTGGATGGCGTCGTTCAGTTCGATGTCCACGCCCAGGTCGTAGCTGTTCAGCTTCAACTTGTAGCCCGGGGCCAGGCCGCCGTTTTCGTCGAAGTCGGCGGCCAGCGTGGCCACCGGGCCTTCGAACTTCAGCTTCCAGTGGCGGTACTGGCTGGGGTGGGTCTGGTAGTCAACGCGGGCGGCGGCGGATGGGGAGGGAACGGCTGAACTCATGGTCGGTCTCCGGGTGGGGCAAATAGAGCCAGCGGAACGATCCTGCGTGTTCTGCGAGCCGATGACACGCATGATATTGCATGTTTTCGACCGAAGTAAAGCACTTTGCTTCCTATTTTCTACGGACTTACCCGGTGATCTGCAGCGTTTGGCGCACCAGGCCGCGCAACAGGCCGAAGCTTTCCGCCAGCGGCTGGGCGCTGGTGTCCAGCCGCAGTTCGGCCTTCGAATAGAAGGCCGCGCGGCCGGCCAGGATGCCCTTCAAGTCTTCCATCGCTTCGCGGCTGGCCGCCATCGGGCGCAGGTCGCCCTGGGCCGTCACGCGCTTCATGTGGTCTTCGGCGTCGGCCTGCAGCCAGACCGTGGTGCAGTGGGTCAGCAACTGGTTGAAGGTGGCGGCGTCTGACACGATGCCGCCAGGCGTGGCGATGACCGCTTCGGGGTAGATCTGAATGGCCTCTTCCAGCGCCCGGCGCTCGTAGCGGCGGTAGGCGTTCTGGCCGTACAGGCCCTGGATTTCGCCGACGCTGCAACCGGCGAACTACTCGATCTCGCGGCTCAGTTCCATGAAGGGGTAGCCCAGGTCGTCGGCCAGCATCTGGCCCAGGGTGGACTTGCCCGCGCCGCGCAAGCCGACCAAGGCCACGCGGGTGCTGGGCGGCGCGTCCTTGCCGTTCGACCCACCGGTGCCCAGCAGCTCGCCGATGGTGCTGCGCACGCGGCGCAGCGTGGGCTCGTCGCGGCGTTCCAGCAGCTCGCGGATGAGCAGCCATTCCGGCGTGGACGTGGTCACGTCACCCAGCAATTCGGCCAGCGAACACTGCAGCGCGCCGGCCACCTGCAGCAGCACCAGGATGCTGGCGTTGCCGATGCCGTATTCCAGATTCGCCAGGTGGCGTTCAGACACATCGGCCGCCAGCGCCACGGCCTTGCGTGTCATGCCGCGGCGCGAACGAAGGGCCCGCACGCGGTCGCCCAGGGCGACCAGAAAAGGGTTCTTGTCGTCGTCAGTCGCCGTCGTGGCGGGCGCCGGGATCGGGATTAACCCGGGTGCATGCAATATAGTGCTTGACATGGTGTGATCGCGAAATTATCGTTCTTGCAAGCACAATAATTCATCTTTGCGGTCGCCGCAAGCCCGCCGCCCGCTCGTCGTCCCACGCCCGACCGCCGGCGCCGGACCCCACCCTGAACACCCGCTGGACACGCCGCCATGACCGAACTGCTCTCCAACTTCGTTGCCGGCCGCTGGCAAACCGGCACCGGCGCCGGCACGCCGCTGTTCGACCCGGTGCTGGGCACTGAAGTGGTCCGCGTGGACGCCACCGGGCTGGATCTGCTGGCCGCGTTCGCCTTCGCCCGCGAACAGGGCGGCGCCGCGCTGCGTGCCTTGACCTACCGCCAGCGCGCCGGCTTGCTGGCCGCCGTCGGCAAGGTGTTGCAGGCCAATCGCGACGCCTATTACGAGATAGCCACCGCCAACAGCGGCACGGTGAAGAACGACTCGGCGGTGGACATCGACGGCGGCATCTTCACGCTGGGCACTTACGCCAAATTGGGTGACGGCCTGGGCGACCGCCATTTCCTGTTCGACGGCGAGGCCGCGCGCCTGGGCAAAGACCCGCTGTTCCAGAGCCAGCACGTGCGCGTGCCGACGCGCGGCCTGGCGCTGTTCATCAACGCCTTCAACTTCCCCAGCTGGGGCTTGTGGGAGAAGGCCGCGCCGGCGCTGCTGTCGGGCGTGCCGGTGGTCATCAAGCCGGCCACCGCCACCGCCTGGCTGACGCAGCGCATGGTCAAGGACGTGGTCGATGCGGGCGTGCTGCCGGCTGGCGCGCTGTCGGTGATCTGCGGCAGCTCGGCGGGTTTGCTGGACCAACTGCAGCCCTTCGACGTGGTCAGCTTCACCGGCAGCGCCGAGACGGCGGCGGTCATCCGCAGCCACCCGGCCGTGGTACAGCGTTCGGTGCGCGTGAACATCGAGGCCGACAGCGTCAACAGCGCCTTGCTGCTGCCGAACGATTTTGCGAATGACACGCCCGACAGCGCCGCCTTCGACCTGCTGGTCAAGGAAGTGGCGCGCGAGATGACGGTGAAGTCCGGCCAGAAGTGCACCGCCATCCGCCGCGTCTTCGTGCCCGAGGCGCTGTACGCGCAGGCCGCTGCGGCCATCAGCGCGCGGCTGGCGAAAACGACGGTCGGCAACCCGCGCAACGAAGCCGTGCGCATGGGCGCGCTGGTCAACCGCGCGCAGCTGAACACCGTGCGTGAAGGACTTGCCTATTTGCAGGCGCAGACCGAGGTGCTGCACGACGGCGCCGCGCACGCACTGGTCGATGCCGATGCGGCCGTGGCCTGCTGCGTCGGCCCCACGCTGCTGGGCGTGCGCAACGCCGCCGGCAGCGACAGCGCCGACCGCGTGCACGACGTGGAAGTCTTCGGCCCGGTGGCCACCTTGCTGCCGTATCGCGATCTGGCCCACGCGCTGGCGCTAGTGCGGCGCGGCCAGGGTTCGCTGGTGGCTTCGCTCTACGGCAGCGACCCGGCGGCGCTGGCCGCCGCCGCGCTGGAACTGGCCGACAGCCACGGCCGCGTGCACATCATTTCGCCCGACGTGGCGGCCCTGCAAACGGGCCACGGCAACGTGATGCCGCAGTCGCTGCACGGCGGCCCCGGCCGCGCTGGTGGCGGTGAAGAACTGGGCGGCCTGCGCGCGCTGGATTTCTTCCA
>JAYVBO010000106.1:0-1840 GCA_043750435.1 Betaproteobacteria bacterium
CAGCGCTTGCCGCAGGCGGTTGCGCCCCACGCTGAGGCCGACGCCCGGCCACAGCAGTTCCACCAGCTCTTCGCGCGGGTGCACGCGGTCGGGCCACAGTGCCAGGCGGGCCAGCAGCGCGGCCACCGCGCGCGTCGGCCAATGGCTGAGGGTGGGGGCGCGGCCCGGCTCGCCGTATTCAGCTTCAGGGCCCGCCGCGTCCACCGCGCCCAGCAAGCGCACGCGCCAACGCGGCGCGGTCGCGCCAAATGGCGGGGCGCCGGCCCAGGTGGCGGCAGGGCGGTGCACAGGGGAAAGCTCGAACATGACGGTCTTCCTGCGGAGTCGGCTTGCGGGGTTACACGCCCTGCGGGGGGTTGATGCGGACATTGCTCCACCCCCTAAAACTAGGGAGGCGCCCCCCCTAGCCGGTAGATTCGCGGCCATGGCTTGCGCTGCCCATGTCCGCTTACACCTCCGCTGCCGCGTGAAAGGCTGTGCATGTCTGGACTGACGCCCGCCCCCATCACCCCGCAAGCCTGGCTGCGCGTGTCGGCCCTGTTCGACACCGCGCGCGACCTGCCGGCTGCCGAATTGCCCGCCTGGCTGGCCCGGCTGGACCGCGACGAGCCGGCCGTGGCCGCCTGGCTGCGCGACATGCTGGAAGCCCACCACACGCGCACCGAGCACGACTGGTTGGCACGCGGTCCGCAAGTGCCGGGCGCCGCCGGGTTGCTGCCCGAAGGCTTGACCCGCGGCGCGCAGGTCGGCCCCTGGGTGCTCGGTGAACTGTTGGGCAGCGGCGGCATGGCCACCGTGTGGCGGGCCACACGCGCTGACGCCCAGCCCGCGCGCGAGGTGGCGCTGAAGCTGCCGCTGGGCCACCGCGCGGGCTCGCAACTGGTGGCGCGCTTTGTCCGCGAACGCGACATCCTGGCGCGGCTGAGCCACGCCCACATCGCGCGGCTTTACGACGCTGGCGTGGCCGACAACGGCACGCCCTGGCTGGCGATGGAATGCGTTGACGGCCTGCCCATCGACCGCTGGTGCGACGCCCGCAGCCTGGGCACCGCGCAACGCGTGGCGCTGTTCGGCCAGGTGCTGGACGCGCTGCAGTACGCGCACACGCGGCTGGTCATCCACCGCGACCTCAAGCCCAGCAACATCCTCGTTACCCCCGACGGACAGGTGCGGCTGCTCGATTTCGGTATCGCCAAGCTGCTGGCCGCGCCGGACAGCCACGCCGGCGATACGGCCGAGGCCACGGCTACCGACTCGACAGACAGCGCCACCGCCGCCCTCACCCAGGCCGCCGGCCGCGTCATGACACCGGCCTACGCCGCCCCCGAGCAGGTGCTGGGCGAAGCCCTGACCACCACCACCGACATCTACGCGCTGGGCGTGGTGCTCTTCGAATTGCTGTGCGGCGTGCGGCCCCACGTCACGCGCCTGGACACACCGGCCCAGGTGGAACTGGCCATCACCGAAGGCCAGCTGAAGCGGGCCAGCACCGCCGTCAGCCCGGCGGCGGCGCAGGCCCGCAGCAGCACCGAAAGCGCCCTGGCGCGCGAACTGCGCGGCGACCTGGACACCATCCTGGCCAAGGCGCTGAAGCGCGACGCCCACGCGCGCTACCCGTCGGCGGCCGACTTCGCCGAAGACCTGCGCCGCTGGGCCGCGCACGAGCCGGTGCGCGCCCAGCCCGACACGCGCGCCTACCGGCTGGGCCGCTTTGCCGTGCGCCACCGCAGCGGCGTGCTGACCACCGCAGCGGCCATCGTGGCGCTGGCCGGCGCGCTGGCCTTTTCCTTGCTGCAGGCCCACCGCGCCGACCGCGAACGCGACCGCGCGCTGGCCGAAC
>JAYVBO010000107.1:0-4321 GCA_043750435.1 Betaproteobacteria bacterium
CCGCTGGTGCCGCCGCGTGCATCGCGTCGCGCGTCGCGTCTGCTGGCCTGGGCGTCGCCGGTGCCGCGGCGGAAGGTCCAATTCGGGTCGCCGTAGCACTGGTAGGCCGCCCAGGTCTTGCTGTGCGGCGAACGCGTCCAGGTGTCTTCGCGGGCCTGGGCCACGGCGGTGATGAAGGGCTCGCCGGCCAGCAGCGCGCTGTAGAAACGGGTCGCGAAGATCTCGGCGGCGTCGTCGTCCACCGCCCAGCCGGCGGCCACCACGCAGCGCACGCCCATCTGGATCAGCGCGTCGGCCATGCCGGCCGCGAAGGCCACCGGCTGGTCCACGCTGAGGGTCTGCTTGGCGTCGTGCCCGCCCAGGTGACAGCAGTTGACGAAGACCAGCTCGGGCACGGTTTCCAGCTTCTCGATCTCGTCGGGGCCCAGGAAAACGCCCTCCGACAGCACCACGCCGCCCTTGGACAGCAGCGCGCCGGTCTGCTCGTCCAGCTGCTTGGGCGCGCCGTGGCCGGCGACGTGCACGATGCGGTAGGGCCGGGCCATCAGCGCGCCGATGATCACGTCGAACTCGTTGTCTTCCACCAGCGGAAACAGCAGCAAGGGGTCGATGCCGCCGGGCCCGGCCAGCAGCCGCGCCACGGCTTTCGCCTCTTGCTTGGCGCCTTCCAGCGGCGGGTAGGCCGTGCCTTCGGTGTTGGGCGCACCGATGACCAGCACCGCGTCTTCGGCGTTGGCGTCCAGCGGGTTGTTGCGGAAGGTCTCGGTGCTGAGCGTGCGCAGCAGCTGGGTCCGGATGGACCAGGGCTTGAGCGCGCCGCCGATGCGCGCGCTGTCGGCGTCGGCCGGGGTGGTGTCCAGCAGTTCCCAGGGGATGGGCGCGGTGCGGTCGTCCAGCTTCAGCACGGCGCGGTCGGTGCCGCTCAGGAAAGGCTTCAGTTCCAGCGGCACCAGCAGCTGGAACAGGGTGTGGCCCAGGCGCGGGTCGCTGCTGCGCGCGGTGGCCGCGCGTTCCACCAGCTTGCGCACCAGCGCGGGCTGGGTGTGCTGGGCGCGCACCTCGCTGCGCGCGCGGCGGGTGTCCAGCTCAAAAGAGATCTTGCCGTCGGCCGGCCCGCTGATGCTGATCAGGTCGTAGTTGGTGCCGCGGTAGCCGCTGTCGGGCTGGCGGCGCAGCGGGCCCACGCCGCTGGTGATGCGGTCGTCGATGGCGTAGGCCCTAGGGTTGGCCTCGGCCAGCAGGCACAGGCCGCGCCAGGCTTCGGCCGCGCGGTCGAGGTACCACTCGACGATGACCAGCCGCGTGACCATCGGCCAGCCGGCACCCGCCAGGCGCTGGTTGGCCAGCCACACACCGCGTGCAATGGCGCGGGCCGAGCCGCCGGCTGAAACACCCAGGCCGCCGCTGCCGATGAGGGTGGCTGCGATTTCGATGGCGTCGTCGGGCCCGTGCCCGGCTTCGTGGGCCCGTTGCGACCAGCCTTTCACGCCCTGGCTGACGGTGATTTCCAACTGGGCGGCGGTCAGGTTGCCCTCTTCGCCCAGGCCGACCACGATGGCCGCCGCCGGGCGCGGTGCCTGCCAGGGGTTGTCGGGGTCGACCTTGCGGTTGAAGAAGGTGCGCTGGGTGCCCGGGGCGCTGGGGTAAAGCCCGGCCTGCAGCGACTGCGCCATCGCGCCGCCCAGGTGGCGGTTGACCACGGCTTCGGTGCCGGTCAGGGTCAGCGAGCGGTAGTGGCCAATCATCAGCGGCTGCTTGACGAAAGTCAGGCTGCCGTTCAGCACCGTCACCTGCAGCGGCGGCGGTGCGCCGCGCCCGGCGGGTGCGCCGGGGCCGCCATCGGCGTCAGCCCGACGGTTGAAGATCGCGCCCTCGCCGCCAGCCGGCAGCGCCGATGCGGGCCGCCGCGAAGGCCGGTTGCGGCGCAACGCCGGCGGCACGGGCACTGCGGCAGGGGCACCGGCACCACGCGACACGCCCGTGGCCGCCGGCGTGACCAGCGTCAGCAGGCGCGAGGTGGTGCCGTGCACCAGCAGGTCGGCGTAGGCGTCGAAGGCCTGCTGTGCGTTGGGCAGGTTGCCGTGTTCGCAGGCCAGCTTCCAGGTGCGCACGCCCGGCAGCAGGGCCGACGCCAGCGGCACGCGGCCGTCGCCATCTGTCGATTCCAGGTAGGTGAAGCCGTCAGCACCGACCTCGAAACCCACCGGCGTGCTGGCCGCCTGGCCGACCACCAGCAGCACCTTGTCCACACAGGCCTTGATGGCCGTGCCGACCTGCGCGTCCAGCTTGGCGCGCAGTGCTTGCGCCTGCTTCAGCACGGCCTGCGGCGGTACGCCCCAGGTGTAGACCTGGCCCATGGTCTCGCCGGCGTAGCGGTGCCACCAGTTCTTGTCCTCTTCGCGCTTCACGTCGTCGTCGGCCAGCTGCTGCCAGGTGCTGGCCAGCGCCAGGCCCTGCTGGTCGTCCAGCAGCTGGGCCTGCAACTGCAGAAAGCCCGGCATCTGCGCCATCAGGCTGCGCGCCTTGCGGTTGGCGAAGGGCGAACCGATGGCCGCCAGCGCGTTGCCGAAGGTGTCGTCGCCCGACAGCACCTGCATGGGCGCCCACGAGCCGCCGTTGGGCGTGCCCAGCATCACGAAGCGGGCGTCGGCGTGGGCCATCAGGCGCGTCCAGGTGGCGGGGTCCACCAGTTGCATCGTGCGCGCCAGCAGGCCGCCCATCGAGTGCGCCAGGATGCGCACCGGCTGCTGGGTGCTGGTGCGGGCGTCCAGCGCGGCCTTCACGCGCAGGGCCAGCCGGGCGGCTTCTTCTTCCAGCGGCCGGCGCCAGTCGTAGCCGAAGGGAATGACCTCATGCGTGGCAGCCAGGTAGGCCGTCAGGTCGCTGTAGACGGCGCCGATGGGGCCGTCTTCCTGCACGCCGTCGGCGCCGCCGGGCTGGTAGGCCAGGCGGTCGAAGCCGCCGATCAGGCGCGGGCTGAGCCAGATGCGCGCGGCGGCGTCCGCCGTGCCTTGCTTCAGGTTGCTGCCCAGGATGCCGGGCAGCACGAAGACGGCCGGCTTGCGCGGGTCGGCCGGGCTGGCCGTGGCCTCGCTGAACAGGCCGCGCTGGCCGCTGGCGTCCTTGCCGGCCCAGGACAGCGGGCCTATGGGCTGGAAGCCGGCCGGCGGCGCGCTGTCGATCAGGGCGCGCACCACGGCGTTGGCGGTCTTGTCGTTCTCGAAGTAGGCGAAGTGGGTGACGCCCGGGCCCTGGTCGAGCAAAAAGGTGGCGCCGCCGGCGCGCGGCGCGCCGCCGTACATCGAATTCGTATTGACGACGATGTCGTTGTCCGTCCAGTAGTAGGCATCGGCCAGTAGCGACTTCAACCAGCTGCCGATGGTGCTGCCGTGCTGCAGGTCGCCGGCCACCACGCGCAGATCGCCGGGGATGGACAGCGGCGCCGCGTTCAGCCAGTTGACCAGCGGCGTGCCCGGCATCATGGCCGCCAGGCCCGGTATCTCGGACGGGTCGGCGCGGCGGCGCGCCACCTCGCCGATGAAATCCACCAGGCCCGGCAGCAGCGGCAGGCCGGCCGCTTCCAGCGTCCACTTCAGCACCGACACATAGGCGTCCAGCCGCTTCGACGCCAGCAGCGTGCCGCGCGCCGGGCAGGCCACGCGCACCACGCGTTCCACCTGCACGTTCTTCAGCTTCACTTGCGCGGCCAGGTCGCGCAGTTCGCGTTGCTGGCCGGCATAGGCCGGGTCAGCGAAAAAGGCGCGGTCGGCGTCGGTCAGCACGCCCTTGACGCCGGCCAGCCGGGCCAGCACCTCGGCCACCAGACCGCCGCGCGAATGCGTCACCAGGTGCAGGCGCGCGCCGCTGGGCAGGGCGTCAACCAGGGTGCGCGCGTTGGCGATGGGGCTGGCGCCCAGCGTCGGATGGTCCAGCGCATACACGCGCTGGCCGTAACGCTCAAAGAGCTGGGCCACGCCAGTGCCGTGGCCGGTCCACAGCTTGCCGAAGGTGCTGACGGTTTCGACGAAGGTGCCGTGCAGCAGCACCAGCATGGGTTCGGTGGCGGCTGGCACCTGGGCCAGCTTGCGGCCGCTGCCCTTGAGCTTATCCAGGCCGTCGGCGCGCAGCGCGTAGACGCCGGCATCAACCTGGCTGTCCACCTTCTGCACCACCACGCTGGCGGCGAAGTCGGCGGCCTGGCCCTTGAACGGGCTGGTCAGGATCTGGAAGCCCGAGACCAGCACGCGGCCGATGTCGGACAGGTCGCGCGTGGCCCCTCCACTGGCGGCGCCGGCGCCGGGCCATTGCAGCTCCAGCGCCA
>JAYVBO010000108.1:0-4321 GCA_043750435.1 Betaproteobacteria bacterium
TATTCCATCACCGGCCTGGAATCGGTGCACACCTACAGCCGCGGCGACATCGACGGTGGCTACGGTGCCAGCTTCCTGCCCAAGAGCGGCCCGGGCAACATCCCCTTCGCATCGGAAAGTGCCGACGGCATGCCCGAGCACAGCCAGTTCACGCAAGAGCTGCGCTTGGAAAGCCAGATCGCCGGCCCGTTGAGCTGGCAGGCCGGCGTATTCCTGTTCCGCGAAAGCTACAAGGTCGAAAGCTTCAGCTACGACAGCCTGGGCGGCAATGCACAAGACGGCTACGAGCGCGTCAAGCAGACCAACGACGCCTACGCCATCTTCGGCGCCCTGAATTACGCCGTGACCAGCGACCTGAAGCTGCGCGGTGGTCTGCGTTACACCAAGGACAAGAAGACTTTCAACGTCGAGGATTACAACAACAGCGGCTTTGTGCCCTGCGTGTTGTCCGGCAAGTGCACCCTGGCGCAGCTAGGCGCCAAGGGCCCGCTGAGCGCGTCGCCCAGCGACGGCAAGTTCAACTGGGACGCCAGCGCCGGTTACGCGCTGGACAAGAACACCAACGTCTATGTGCGCTACGCCACCGGCTTCCGCGGTTCCAGCGTGCAGGGCGCCGGCGCCTTCAACGACCAGAGCGTGGCCAGGGCCGAGACGAATGAATCCATCGAAGCCGGCGTCAAGGCCGACCTCTTCAACAAGCGCGCGCGCCTGGCCTTCAACGTCTTCAGCTACACCGTCAAAGACCTGCAGTTGACGGCGGTGGGCGGTGCGGCCAACGCCAACATCCTGCTGAACGCCAAGAAGGCCACGGGCCAAGGCTTCGAGCTGGACTTCCAGAGCTACATCACCGACCAGCTGTTGACCACGGTCAGCGTCGGCTACAACGACACCCAGATCAAGGACCCGGGCCTGGCCGTGGCGGTGTGCGCTTCGTGCACGGTGATCAATGCGAAGACGGCCGGTGGCCTGGCTTTGGTGAATGGCAACCCGCTGCCGCAAGCGCCCAAGGTGACCGGCAGCTTCACGCTGAAGTACAGCCAGCCGGTGGCCAATGGTGAGGTCTATGCCTTTACCGACTGGGTCTACCGCGACAAGGTCAACTTCTTCCTGTACCGCAGCACCGAATTCACCGGCAAGGCGTTGACCGAAGGCGGCTTGCGCGTGGGCTATGCCTGGGGCAATGGCAAGTACGACCTGGCCGCCTACGGCCGCAACATCACCAACCAGATCCGCGTGGTGGGGGGCATCGACTTCAACAACCTGACGGGCTTCATCAACGACCCCAGAACTTTCGGCGTGCAGTTCAAGGCGCAGTTCTGAATCGGATGCGTCGGCGACTGATAGCTGCTGCGAGCTGCTGGCTCGCAGCAGCCGTTCAGGCCCAGCCGGCCATCATCTTCGAGCTGGGCGGCAAGAACGACAAGAGCTTCGGCCAGGCGGCCTGGGAAGGTGCCGAGCGCTGGAAGAAGGCGAACAACAAGCCGTACCTGGAATTCGAGATCGCCAACGCCGCGCAGCGTGAACAGGCGGCGCGGCGCTTCGCCGAGAAGGGTGCGAACCCGATCGTCGGCGTGGGTTTTTCGCAGGCCAGAAGCATCGAAGCCGTGGCGCGTGATTTTCCGAACACGCGCTTCGCCATCGTCGACATGGTGGTGGCGCTGCCCAATGTGCAGAGCTTCATTTATCGCGAACACGAGGGCGCCTTTCTCGTCGGCTTGCTGGGCGCGCTGGCCAGCAAATCAGGCAAGCTGGGCTTCGTCGGTGGGCAAGACATTCCGCTGGTGCACAAGGTGCTGTGCGGTTACCAACAGGGCGCGCGCTATGGCAACGCCAAAGTGCAACTGGTGTCGGCGATGACCGGCACCACCAACGCCGCCTGGACCGACCCGGCGCGCGGCGCCGAGCTGACGCGCACGCAGGTGGCGCAGGGCGTAGACGTGATCTTCGCCGCCGCCGGCACCACCGGCCTGGGCGTGCTGCAGGCCGCTGCCGACCTGAACATCCTGGGCATCGGCGTGGACAGCAATCAGAACGGCCTGCACCCCGGCCACATCCTGACCAGCCTGCTCAAGCGCACCGACGTGGCGGTGGAGCAGGCCTTTCGCGGCGTGCAACCCGGCGTCACCGCGCTGGGCTTGAAGGAAGGCGGACTGGACCTGGCCTACGACGACAACAACGCCAAGTTGGTGACGCCCGACATGCGGCGCAAGGTCGACGCGGCCAAGGCCGACATCGTCGCCGGCAAGATCAAGGTCGTCGATTACACGGCGGCGCTGGCCTGCCGCTGAGCGCGGCGCGGCGACAGCCCTGCCAGCAGCATCAGCGCTGGGCCGGCCCGGCCGGCGCGACCCAGCGACGCCGGTTCCGGAACCACGTTGCCGTTGCCCAGCACGGCGTTGTCGATGCCGAAATAGGCAACGCCGGGCGCCGCCGGCGGCGGCCTGCTGGAATGCCCACCGACGCGTTTCAGCGCCCTGATCGCTAGACTCGGCCGCCATGCAGATCCAGACCTTGGGGCATCAGCCCTATGCCGACATCGACACCGCCATGCGTGCCTTCACGGCCACGCGCGGTGCCGAAACCGAAGATGCGTTGTGGCTGGTTGAACACCCGCCCGTCTACACCCAGGGCGTTGCCGGGCGCGACGCCCACGTGCTGGCGGCAGCCGACATTCCGGTCATCCGCACCGACCGTGGCGGCCAGGTCACGTACCACGGGCCCGGCCAGGTGGTGGCCTACCCGCTGGTGGACTTGCGGCGGCTGGGCATCTACGTCAAGGAATACGTTTTCCGCATGGAAGAGGCGGTGGTCGACACCTTGTGGACCTATGGCGTGGTGGGCCACCGCGTGCGCACGGCGCCGGGCATTTACGTGCGCCTGGCCGACCCGTTTTCACACGCCGTGCTGCACACCGCCAGCCTGGACCCTTTCGTCGGCCTGGGCAAGATCGCCGCCCTGGGCATCAAGGTCAGCCGGCATTGCACTTACCACGGCGTGGCCCTGAACGTGGCCATGGACCTGGAGCCCTACACCCGCATCGACCCCTGCGGCTACGCCGGCCTGCAGACCGTGGACCTGCACAGCCTGGGCGTGGCGGTGGGCTGGGACGAGGTCGCCGGCGAGTTGGCCGGGCAATTGCAAAGGCGGCTGCAGCCCTGAAAGCGGCAGCGCGCCCTGCTGCCCGGTTCCGGCACCGCTGCGTCGGCGTGCGCCGACCGCCAGCAGGCCCAGGCCGGCCGGCAGCTGGGTGCTGGTCTGCGCTTCGGGCACGGCGGCGGCGGGCGTGTAGACCCACAGTTCGGGGTGGTTGATGTCGCCGCCCCCGTTTTCGGCCACCGTGTACAGATAGCCGGCGTCGTCCATCGTGATGCCTTCGTGCTGTTGGTCGGCCACGTTCAGGTTGCCGGCCACGCCGGGCAGCAGCGGGATAGTCAGCGTGCTGTTGAGGTTGCCCAGGCGGTCCACCTCGACGATGCGGCCCGACTCTTGGCTGAGGATCAGCGAGTGGCTTTGGTCGCCGCTGCTGATGCCGGCCACGCCCGACAGCGCGAACACGTCGGCGAAGTCCAGCACGCCGGCCAGCGCCGGGTCGAACAGATTGGTCGAATTCAAGGTGCTGCCCGAGCCGTTGCTCGCGGTGGCTGCGGCGAAGGTGCGCGTCGGCTCGGGCAGCGCATAACGCGCGCTCAACGTGTATTGCGACAAATTGACATCCAGCGCCAGCGCCGACATCGAGGCCAGGCTCAAGGTGCTGAAGGCCGTCATGGTGGTGAGGGCGGCGCGTGTGGCCGGTGCGGCATTGGGTTTGCGGTTCAAGGGTGTTTCCTTCGTGTACGCAGCCCGAGTGGCACGCGTCGGTACGGGCCTGCGGTGCGGGCCAACGCGGCGCAGTCTCGCAAGACGGTGTGACCGCGCGATGACGGCTACGCAAGCCGTGTCGGCGCGCACAGTCAGCCGCCAAAGGTGACCGCGTAGCCCCAACTGTCCAGGCGCAGCGGGATGGCGTTGAAGGCCATGCTGATGCGTCGCTCGCCGGGGTTGGGCGGCACGGCGTGCATCAGGTAGCTGGGGAACAGCACCAGGTCACCCGGCGCGGGCGCGGGGCTGACCCACTTGTCGGCGCTGTAGGCCGTGGGGCGCGTCTTCGCGTGGTCGTTGCGAAACGAGAAGTCGGTGCCGCCTGGCGACTTCATGAAGACGGTCTGCGCATCCGGGTGCGTGGTCGTCAGGTAGACCACGCCGGAGATGAAGCTGTTGGCATGGTTGTGCATGGCCTGGCGGCCACCGGTGTCGAGCACGTTGACCCACATCTCCTTGAGCG
>JAYVBO010000109.1:0-9978 GCA_043750435.1 Betaproteobacteria bacterium
GACGAAACGCTGGTGAACAGCTTCAAGCGTTCACTGGAACTGGGCGCCATGCCGACGGTGCACGCCGAGAACGGCGAGTTGGTTTTCCTGCTGCAGCAAGAGGTAGCCAAGCTGGGCATCACCGGCCCCGAGGGCCACCCGCTGAGCCGCCCGCCGATGGTGGAAGGCGAGGCCGCCAACCGGGCCATTGCCATTGCCGATGTGCTGGGCGTGCCCATCTACATCGTGCACGTTTCGTGCATCGAATCGGCCGAGGCCATCGCCCGCGCCCGGGCGCGCGGCCAGCGGGTTTACGGTGAGGTGCTGGCCGGCCATCTGGTGCTGGACGACAGCGTCTATCGCCACCCCGATTTCGCCACAGCCGCCGCCCACGTGATGAGCCCGCCCTTTCGCCCCAAAGGACACTCAGAAATGTTGTGGCGCGGCCTGCAATCGGGCCAGCTGCACACCACGGCCACCGACCACTGCGTGTTCTGCGCCGACCAAAAAGCCGCTGGCCGCGACAACTTCGCGAAGATCCCGAACGGCTGCGGCGGCGTCGAAGACCGCATGCGCGTGATCTGGGACGCGGGCGTCAACACGGGCCGTCTGACACCCAGCGAATTCGTCGCCATCACCTCGGCCAACTGCGCCAAGATCTTCAACATCTATCCGCAGAAGGGCTGCATCGTTGAAGGCGCCGACGCCGACTTCGTGCTGTGGGACCCGGCCGCAACCAAGACCATTTCGGTGCAGGCGCAGTTCTCGAAAGGCGACTTCAACATCTTCGAAGGCCGCACGGTGAAGGGCAACGCCAGCCACACGCTGAGCCAGGGCCAACTGGTCTGGGTCGACGGCGATTTGCGGGCCGTGCGCGGCGCCGGCCGCTACATCAAGCGCCCGCCTTTCGGCCCCAACTTTCAGGCCACGGCCAAACGCACACAAGACCTGGCGCCCAGCGCCGTGGTTCGCTGAAGGAGCATGGCGATGGACACCCAGACCGCACCGAAGATCGAAGACCTGCGCATCGATGGCGGCCGCCTGTGGGCCTCGCTGATGGAACTGGCGCAGATCGGCGCCACACCCAAAGGCGGCGTCTGCCGCTTGACCTTGACTGACCTCGACAAACAAGGCCGCGACCTCGTCACCGGCTGGGCGCGCGAGGCCGGCATGACGGTCACCATCGACCAGATCGGCAATGGCTTCATGCGCCGCGCCGGCCGCAACAACAGCCTGCCGCCGGTGATGACCGGCAGCCACATCGACACCCAACCCACGGGGGGCAAGTTCGACGGCAATTACGGTGTGCTGGCCGGCCTGGAAGTGGTGCGCACGCTGAACGACCACGGCGTGGTCACCGAAGCACCCATCGAAGTGGCCTTCTGGACGAATGAGGAAGGCTCGCGTTTCGTGCCGGTGATGATGGGTTCGGGCGTCTTCGCGCATGCGTTCACCCTCGCGCACGCCTACGCCGCCACCGACACCGAAGGCAAGACGGTGCAGGGCGAGCTGGCACGCATCGGCTACATCGGCGACGAAGTGCCGGGCGCCCACCCCATCGGCAGCTATTTCGAAACCCACATCGAACAAGGCCCGGTGCTGGAAGACCATGACGTGACCATCGGCGTCGTCACCGGTGTGCTGGGCATACGCTGGTATGACTGCGTGGTGACGGGCATGGAAGCCCACGCCGGCCCGACGCCCATGGCGCTGCGCAAGGACGCGCTGCAGGTGGCCGCCAAGCTGATGCAGGAGGTGGTGGCCTGTGCCCATCGCCATCCACCACACGGCCGGGGCACCGTGGGCATGGTGCAGGTGCACCCGAACAGCCGCAACGTCATCCCGGGCAGGGTGAAGTTCAGCATCGACTTGCGCAACGCCAACGACGCGCTGTGCGCGGCGATGGACGCCGACATCCGCGCCGTGGCTGCGCAGCTGTCGGCCGAGAGTGGCCTGCCGATCGAAATCACGCCGGTTTCGGCCTACCCGGCGCAACCCTTCCACGCTGAGTGCGTGGATGCCGTGGCGCGTGCCGCCGCCAAGTTGGGCTACTCGAACATGCCGGTGGTCTCAGGCGCCGGCCACGACGCCGTTTACATGGCGCGGCTGGCCCCGGCCGGCATGATCTTCATCCCGTGCAAGGACGGTATCAGCCACAACGAGATCGAAGACGCGAAGCCGGCGCACATCACGGCCGGCTGCAATGTGCTGCTGCATGCGATGCTGGAACGCGCCGGCGTGGTCTAGCCGGCGTTTCAGCAAGTGATGGGCAGGCGCACGTTCAGCGCGGCGTTGCTGGTGCAGAAGGCCTCGTCGGGCAGGTACTTGGCCTCGTAACAGCGCACGTCGTAGTGCACCCAGGTCGGCGCGATGTTGGCCGGCTCCAGCGACTTGCGGTTGGTGGCCAGCCACCCCACCTGGCCGTTGGCCGTTTCCACGATCTTGCCGCGTACGGCGTCGCATTTCACCATGTCGTCCTTCTTGCCTTCGCCGGGCTTGAGCACGATGTCCAGGTCCACCGCCTTGCCATGGTGGTTGGTGGTGCTGCGCTGATGCTGGGCGTTGTCCACCGAGCAGCGGTAGCCGGAATTGAAGGCGAACTGGCGGTCGGGCACATAGACGTAGACCGCCCGCACGGCCCACAGCAGCATGCGGTGGATGCCGGGGTATTCGTAGCGGTAGAAGGCTTCGGTCCTGGGCTGACCGTCAAAGTACAGGCCTTTGAAATGCTGCTGGCCGAAGCCGCTGCAGACCCCGCAGGGGCAGCGCAATAGCTTGAAGTCGATGGGGTATTTGTCGGCGAAGGCGTCGATGGCCAGGAAGGTGGCGCGGTCCACCACGCCGCTGGGCGCAGCCATCTTCATGAAGTCGCGCTGGAAGCTGGTGACCTGCAAGACCGTGCCGCCGCCGAAATCGCCATCGGGCAGGGTGCCGCGAAAACCGGCCAGGCGGGTTTGCAGTTCGGCCACGTCCGGGCCTTTGCAGCCGGTGCGCAGTTCACGCGCACCGTAGACCGAGACGCCAACGCTGGCAGCCACTGGTGGCAGGCCTCGCGTTGCGGGCGTGGTTGGCAAACCCCTGGGCACGAGCGCGCCGGCTTGCGCTGGCGCCGCACGCAGGCCCGCAGTGGCCGGCGTCTTGGGCGTCTTGGGCGTCTTGGGCGTTTTCGGGGTTTTCGGGGTCTTCGGCGTACTGCCGGTGGACGCCGTCACGGCAGTCTTGGGTGTGCGGGGTGTGCGCGTGGCCATGGCAGGTCTCCTGGTGGTTGATCGACGTCGACACCCCCGCGCTGCGGCGGGTGCAGGGCGTTACTTGGCCGCCGCGCTGGCTGCGGGCGCCGGGGGTTTGGGCCTGTCGTCGCTGGCGCCCAGCTTTTCGCTGAAGCCGTCAGCCAGCTTCTGCGCTGCCAGCCCGGTGGCGAAGAACTTGCCCAGGCCCACGTCGGCTGACTTGGTGCTGGTGTTGACCGAGAACTGCCCCAGCACCGACAGCGCGTCCTGGCTCTGGCCCGCCTTGCTGCTCGGGTTGCCCACAGTGGACAGCACTTGCGTGGAACTGCCGTCGGCCTGGCGCACGGTGGCCGGCACGATGGCGAAGTTCCTGTCCTGGTAGCCCAAGGTGAAGGTGGCGCCCTGGTCGGTAACCGAGCCGCCGATGGAGATGCCCAGCGTCTGGGTCTGGCCGAAGACCAGCATGGTGTTGCCCTGCGTCGAGCAGGCCGAGGTCAAGGCCGCCGCGCAGAGCGCGGTACAGATTCGAATGGCATGGCGCATCAGTCGCCTCCTGATGTTTTCGTTGGGGTGGGGGTGGCCGCTGCGCAGGGGTCGCTGTCGCGCCAGGCTTTCACGGTTGGGCTGTTGGCTTGCTGTTCGTTGCTGGGCATGACGACCAGGTGGCAGCCGGCGGGCAGCAGCGTCAGGCTGGTCTGCGAATAGCCCAGACTGTGGCCCCAAGGGCCGGACTGCAGGCCCAGCGTCGTACCGCGAAAGACGATGGGGGTGCTGCCCAACGTCGGCTGCAGGTTCACGAAACCCAAGCTGCGGTGTACCGCCACGCTGCCGTCGCCGGCATAGATGTTGACGGTGCTGCAGGCCGCGAGGCCCAGCGCGCCGAGCACCCCGAGGACGCGGGTGCCGGCCAGCAAGCAAGGGCTGCGGGGTGGGGCGGGCCTGGGCAGGCCGGGGCTGGTGTCGGGCATGTGCGTGGGCATGAGCATGTGCGTGGGCAAATGTCACCCACACCCTCGGCGCCGTCAATCGCCGGCTGCCTGCCGACCCGCGCTACAAGGCCTTGGTCGCGATGCGGAAGTCCGGGTCCTCCGGAAAGGCCGCGACCTTGAACCCCAGGTTGGTCATCAGCCGCAGCATGGGGGTGTTGTTGGTCAGGATCAGGCCCATCACCTCGGCCAGTCCCTGGCTGCGCGCGGCTTCCATGATGGACAGCATCAAGCGCGATCCCAGGCCCTGGCCGATGAAGTCGTCGGCTACCAGCAGCGCAAATTCGCAGCTGGTGCCGTCGGGGTTGGTCACCACCCGGCTGACGCCGACGATGCGCTCGGTTTCGCTGACCGTGCCCTCGGCATCTTGCGTGCGCTGTTTGACCACCGCCACCAGCGCCATCTCGCGGTCGTAGTCGATCAGCGTGAAGCGCGCCAGCATGCGCATCGGCAATTCGGGCAGCGTGCTGGCAAAGCGGAAGTAGCGGCTTTCCTGCGACAGGCCGCGCACCAGGCCTTGCAGCATTTCGGCGTCGTCGGGGTGGATGGGGCGCACGGTGTACAGCCCGCCGCCCTTCAGCGGCCACTCGCGTTCCTGGCCAGCGGGGTAGGGCAGGATGGCCAGGTGGCCGAAGCTACCCGGGGCCTGCGTGGCGTTGTCGACCACGACGCGGGCGTCCACGGCCACCGCGCCATGCTCGTCCACGATGATGGGGTTGATGTCCATCTCGCGCAGTTGCGGCAGCGCGCAGACCATTTCGCTGACCCGCAGCAGCACGCGTTCCAGCGCGGCCAGGTCGGCAGCGGGTGCACCGCGCCACGGGCCCAGCATCTCGGCCACGCGGGCGCGCTCGATCAGTCGGCCGGCCAGAAACTGGTTCAGCGGCGGCAGTTCCATAGCGCGGTCGGCGATCAGTTCGATCATGGTGCCGCCGGCGCCAAAGGTGATGACCGGGCCGAAGGCCTCGTCAGTGGTCAGGCCCACGAAGACCTCGCGGCCGCGGTGGCGTTGCGCCATCGGCTGCACGGTGATGCCATTGATGCGCGCCGTGGGCTGGGCCTTCTTCACGGCTTCCAGCATCTCGGCGTAACGGTCGCGCACCTGGGCGGCGGTGTGCACGTCCAGCGCCACGCCCTGCACGTCGCTCTTGTGGCTGATGTCGGGTGAGTCGATCTTCAGCGCCACCGGGTAGCCCAGCTGGCTGGCGATCAACATGGCCTCATTGGCGCTGCGCGCCAGCATCGTGCGCGTGACCGGAATGTGGAAGGCGGCCAGCAGGGCCTTGCTTTCCATTTCCGTCAGCACCTTGCGGCGTTCGGCTAGCACGCCTTCGATGAGCAAGCGCGCACCTTCGGTGTCGGACTTGGCGCCGTCGCTCAGCGGCGGCGGCGTTTGCTGCAGCAGCTGCTGGTTGCGGTAGAAGCTGGCGATGCTGTTGAAAGCGTCGACCGCCGCTTCGGGCGTGCGGAACACCGGCATCTGTTTGCGACCCAGCAGTTCGCGGGCTTCGCGCACGCTGGCCTCGCCCATCCAGCAGCCCAGCACGGGTTTGGCGGCGGGCGAGAAGACCTCGGCGATGGCCTGCGCGATGGCCGTGCTGTCCACGCCCGTCTTGGGTGCGTGGATCAGCAGCAGGCCGTCCACGGCCTTGTTGGCCAAAGCCGCCTTCATGGCCGTCACGTAGGCCGCGCCGTCGGCGTCTTCGCCCAGATCGTCCACGTGGTCCACCGTCAAACCCAGTGTGCCGGCCCAGTCGGCCGCCAGCACGGCCGGGCCGCCGCCGTTGGTGATCAGCGCCAGGTTCACACCCACCGGCCGGAAGCGCGAGGCCAGGCACTGCGCGGCCGAGAACAACTGCGTGAACTGGCGCACGCGCACCACGCCGGCGCGGCGCAAGGCCGAGTCGAAGACATCGTCGCTGCCCACGATGGCTGCCGAGTGGGTCAAGGCCACGCGCGAACCCGCGGCCTCGCGGCCGGACTTCATCACCACCACCGGCTTGGCGTAGGCGGCGGCGCGCAGCGCGCTCATGAAGCGCCGCGCGTCGCGGATGCCTTCCATGTAGACCAGGATGCTCTGCGTGCTGGCGTCGCTGGCCAGGAAGTCCAGCACCTGCGGCAACTCGACGGCGGTGTTCGGCCCCAGCGACACCACCGCGGAAAAGCCCACGCCGTGCTGGCGCGCCCAGTCCAGCATCGCCGCCGTCAGCGCACCCGACTGCGAGACCAGCGCCAGCGGCCCGGCCGCGCCCAGCGGGCCCAGGCTGCTGGCGTTCAGTTTCAGTGCCGGCCGCTGCAGGCCCAGGCTGTTGGGCCCCAGCAGGTTCACGCCATAGCGGCGTGCCGTCTGGTGCAGTTCGCTGCACAGCGCGGCCGGCAGGCCGCTGGACAGGATCAAAGCAGCCCGGCAACGGATGCGGCCGACGATTTCCATCGCCGCCAGCGTGTCCTCAGGCGGCAGCGCGATGACGGCCAGGTCGGCGCGGCTGTGGGCCAGGTCGGCCAGCGTGCCGATCATGCCGATGTCCAGCCAGACCACGCTGCCGGCATAGCCACCGGGCTCGGTCAGCGCCGCATGCAGGGCGCGGGCCTCGCGGGTGGGCTGGGGCGTTGCTGCGGGCGCGGCATCGGCGCTGGCCGGCAGGCCCACGTAGGCGGCGCCGGCAAAGGCGACGATGGATCGGGGGTTGAATAGCGGGGTCAGGAAGTGGCGGTCCACGGTGGGCAATCGAAGCGGGTGTGTGCGCCAGCATAGGCCAGCGTGGCACGGCGCATGCTGATGGCGATCAAGGCTCGGGCCCCCGGCCGCCAAGGGGCAAGGGCCACTGACCTGATTACACTTTGCGCGCCGGCGCTCGCCGCGCCGAACTTTCAACTTTTCACAGGTGCCCTCATGTTGCCAGCCGTCTTGAAGATGTTGCCCGCTCTCTTGCTGTCCACGGCGGCCTTGGCAGCCGGGCCCAAGACCCATTTCGTTGACCACTCGTCGGACCTGCTGATCGACGCGGCAGCCGCCAAAGCGGTGATGGGCGAGATCGTCCCGGCCAAGGTCTGGAAGGTCTACCCTGCCAGCAAGTGGGCCCTCGTCAGCCAGGTTGAAGGCGGCATGAAGGGCAGCACCTGCGTGGTTTCGGCCCGCGTGATGCTGCTGCCGCTGACGCCCACCGTGAAGGCCGTGCTCTTCCGCCCCGAGAAGACCGCCACCGCCTTTGACGCGGCGGCCAATTCCAGCACCGACGCTTGCAAGGCCCTGGCCAAGGACAAGCTCAAGGAAGCCACCGGCGCGGTGGTTTCGGCGCTGATCAAAGCCTGATACACCCCAGCCTGGCGAAAGGCCACCAGGGCACGCCGCACAGGGGAGCCGGCGCGGGTGCGTGGACCGGTTTTTCTGAATGGTTTGTCAAGTCCCTGCCCGTATCCGTTGTTAAGGTCAACCATCTAACTGCGTGGTGCGCCTAAACTGTTGCAAACAGGGACTTGGCTGACACAGCCACAACAAAAGTGATGCTTTCAGAAACCGCATACGCGATGCCGCGCACGCTGGCCCTGGTCGATGACGACCTGGAATACAGCCAGTTCCTGAGCGAACACCTGGCTGCCCTGGGCATCCAGGTCGAGCACTTTGCCGACAGCAACGACTTGCTGGCCAGCAAGGCGCCCTTCGACTACGGCTTCTACATCGTCGACCTGATCCTGCCGGGCGTCGACGGCACCGAACTGATCGGCATCTTGCGCAAGCGCACCCAGGCCGGCATTGTGGTGGTTTCGGGCCGCATGACGCCCGATGTGTTCGCCAAGGTCATCGACAGCGGTGCCGACATGCACCTGGCCAAGCCCATCACCTTTGACAAGGTGGTGGTGGCCATACGCGGCGTGTACCGCCGCGTCACCACGCCGCTCAGCCAGGCCTGGCTGTTGGACGTGCCGGCCAGCCGCCTGCTGGCGCCTGACGGTGCGGCCGTCACGCTCAGCGATACCGATCTGGCCTTGATGCAATGCTTCCTGGAAGCCAAGGGGGGCAGCGTCACCCGCGAAACCCTCTGCCGCTTGCTGGGCCACCCGGACACGCCCGAGTCCGAGAACCTGCTCAGCGCCACCGTGTACCGTCTGCGCCGCCGCATTGAGCGCGCCACGCCGGTGCCCGTGCCCCTGCACACCCAGGCCCGCGTGGGCTACGCATTCAAAGGCGAATTGCGCGCCGTCTGATCGCCGTCTGACCGCTGGCTGGCGTGGCCGGCGGCCTCAGTCGCGGCCCATGACCCGTTGCCACCCCGCGTGGCCCAGCGCTTCCAGCGTTTCGATGTTGCGTTCGTAGATGTGCTCGGCGTCGGGCACGGCGGCCACGGCGCGGTCTACGCTGTCCTCGCGCAGCAGGTGCAGCGTGGGGTAGGGGCTGCGGTTGCTGAAGTTGCTGATGTCGTCCTTCTCGGTGTCCTCGAACTGGTAGTCCGGGTGCAGGCTGGCAATCTGCAGCACGCCGTCCAATTCCAGTTCCACCAGCGCTGCGTCAGCCAGATCCAGAAAGTCGTTGTAGTCGGCGAAATCGGCCAGCACTTGCGGGTGCACCAGCACGGTGGTGTCGATCAACTCGGGGTCGGCTTCAGCCAAGGCCTGCAACTCGGCCACCAAGTCAGCCAGCAGCGCTTCGGTGTCTTGCGCGCTGCTCAGCACCCAGCGTATTTGCTGCTTGACGTGCACGGCCTTGGCGAAGGGGCACAGGTTCAGGCCAATGACGGCTTTTTCCAGCCAGGTTTGGGTGACTTCGATGGGGGTCATGGTGCGGATCTCTTCGGGGGCGTTGTCAGGGTCGGACGGCCGGGGCTTCCAGTGGCAGGCCGGTGGCGCGCTGCATCAGGAACAGTTCCAGCGCGGTGGCTTCGTCACTGCCGTAGGCGTAGGGCTCGGCGCGCACGCCGGTCATGCAGTTTCGCAGGCGGCGCTGCAGGCTGCCCAGGCCCTGCCACTCCAGGCGGTATATGGGGTAGCCGTTGGGGTGCCCTTGCGGGATGGTGGCGCCAGCCAGGCGGCCACCGGCGTGCTGGTCGTGGCACTGGGCACACGAAAAATCAAGCTGGCCCATGCGCCAGTTGAAAAGCTGGCGGCCGGTGTCGCGAAAAGCCTGCAGGCGCGGGTCGCGTTCGGGCGCGATCGGCATGCCGCGCGACTGCAGCGCCACCACCGCTTCCAGCCCCAGCAACTCATCGCTTTCCAGCGCCAGTGGCGCGGCTTGCAGGTGGCGCACGCGGCACAAGTTGACGCGGCCGGCCAGCGTCACCGGCTTGCCCAGCGCCTTGTCGAAAGCCGGGTAGCGGGTGGCCACGCCGCGCAGGCTTTGCAGGGTGTGGCAGCGGCTGCAGTCGGTGTTGAAGCGGCGCTCGCCGTCCGTTACCCACAGCCAGGCCGGGTTCTGCGTGTCGTCGCGCTGCAGGGCTTGCGTGGCCGGGCTCATGTCGGCGTAGCCCGAACGCAGCGGCGGCGTTGACGGCCCCGCCAGTACGGGTGTCCGCGCGGGTGGCTGCACGGACGTCTGCACCTGCGCCAGCAGCGCGGTGTGCGCGGCCGCCAGCAGCAGCGCTTGAACCACCCCGCGTTTCATGTCGCGTTGATCCGCGCGCTTTCGCTGTGGCTGAAGCCCTGGTCCCCCAGCCAGCTGACGGTGAGCGTGCCCGAGCCCGTCACGCGCAGCGGGACGGCCAGGTAGGGGTTGGCCGAAATGGCCGGGTGCAGGTCGGCCGCGAAGACCTGTTCGCCGTCGACATGGCACTCGACCCGCCGCACCAGAT
>JAYVBO010000110.1:0-4316 GCA_043750435.1 Betaproteobacteria bacterium
GAGGCCGCTGCATGTCATCGAAGGCCCGCTGATGGCCGGCATGAATGTGGTCGGTGACCGCTTCGGCCAAGGCAAGATGTTCCTGCCCCAAGTGGTAAAAAGCGCCCGCGTGATGAAGCAGGCGGTGGCCCATTTGCTGCCCTACATCGAAGAAGAAAAGAAGCAGCTGATTGCCGGCGGTGGCGAGGCCAAGCCCAAGGGCAAGATCGTCATCGCCACGGTGAAGGGCGACGTGCACGACATCGGCAAGAACATCGTCACCGTGGTCTTGCAGTGCAACAACTTCGAAGTCGTGAACATGGGCGTGATGGTGGCCTGCCAGGACATCCTGAAGAAGGCCCGCGAAGAAGGCGCCGACATCATCGGCCTGAGCGGCCTGATCACGCCCAGCCTGGAAGAGATGCAGCACGTGGCCGCCGAGATGCAGCGCGACGACTACTTCCGCAGCCGCGGCACACCGCTGCTGATAGGCGGCGCCACCTGCAGCCGCGTGCACACGGCGGTGAAGATTGCGCCGCACTACGAAGGCCCGGTGGTCTACGTGCCCGACGCCTCGCGCAGCGTGGGCGTGTGCAGTGATTTGCTGAGCGACGAACGCGCCGCCAAGTACGTCGCCGAACTGCGCGCCGACTACGAACACCTGCGTGTGCTGCACGCTGCCAAAAAGGCCACACCGCTGGTGACGCTGGCCGTTGCGCGCGCTAACAAGGCGGTGGTCGATTGGGCTGCCTACACGCCGCCGGTGCCCAAGTTCATCGGCCGCCGCGTGTTCAAGAATTACGACCTGGCCGAACTGGCGAACAGCATCGACTGGGGGCCCTTCTTCCAGACCTGGGACCTGGCCGGCAAGTACCCTGAAATCTTGCGCGACGAGGTGGTGGGTGAGGAGGCCGTGCGTGTCTTCAGTGACGGCAAGCGGCTGCTGCAAAGGGCCATCGAAGGCCGCTGGATGCAGGCCAGCGGCGTCATCGCGCTGCTGCCGGCCAACACCGTGGGCGACGACACCATCGAGGTCTACACCGACGAAACGCGAAGCACCGTGGCGCTGCGCTGGAGCCCGCTGCGCCTGCAGACCGAGCGCCCGGTGGTGGAAGGCGTGAAGCGCCCCAACCGCAGCCTGGCCGACTTCATCGCGCCGCGCATCGAACAGGGCGGCAAGGCCGACTACATCGGCCTGTTCGCGGTGACGGCCGGGCTGGGCATCGAGAAGAAGGAAAAGCAGTTCACCGACGACCACGACGACTACAGCGCCATCATGCTGAAAGCCCTGGCTGACCGCCTGGCTGAGGCCTTCGCCGAGCGCATGCACCAGCGTGTGCGCACCGACTTCTGGGGCTACGCCGCCGACGAGGCGCTGGGCACCGATGAGTTGATCGCCGAAAAGTACCGCGGCATCCGCCCGGCGCCCGGCTACCCGGCCTGCCCCGACCACAGCGTGAAGGCCGCGATGTTCGACGTGCTGCAGGCCACCGACATCGGCATGACGCTGACCGAGAGCATGGCCATGACGCCGGCCGCCAGCGTCAGCGGCTTCTACCTGGCCCACCCCGCCGCGACCTACTTCAACGTCGGGCGCATCGGCGAAGACCAGTTGCAGGACTGGGCCGACCGCCAGGCCTTCACGGCCGATGCCGCACGGCGCTTGCTGGCGCCGGCGCTGGGCTGAGCATTTGTGCAGTTGCACCGCGCCACGTGCGTGAGCAACGGTAAAGCCGCATGGCATATCGGTACAGCACTGACTATCCTGCGGCCAGCGCGTCGGGCAAGGGTCTGAGCCTGGCGGCAGGCGCGCACTTGTCAGCCTGAAGGAGTGTTCATGGTCTCGATCGAAACTGGCCTGCGTTGGCTGACGGTAGGCTTCACAGCCGCCCTGCTGACGGCCTGTGGCGGTGGCGGCGGCAGCGCCAATACGGCCAATACCGCCGACGCCACTGGCGCCACGCCCGCCGCCGCGCAGGCTGCCGCCGAAGCGGCCTCGGCCTCGGCCGCCGCCATCGAAGCCGCCAATGTGGCGCTCGCCGCCGGCGACCGCTACACCGCCGACGCGCTGATGGCCGCCGCTGCCAAGCTGCCAAGCGACCGGCCAGCCACGCTGTCTGAAGCCGCGCGCTTCCTGACCCAGGCCAGCTTCGGCCCCACGGCCGACAACAACGAACTGTTGATGAAGCTGGGCTATGCCGGCTGGATCGACTACCAGTTCGGTCTGCCCGCCACCGCGCACCGCGCCTACTGGGAGGCGGCCGACGCGGCCATCAAGCTCGTCACGCCCACTTCGGCTGCGGGGCAAGACCAGGTCTGGGAATCGTTCTGGAAACAGGCCACCACCGGCAAGGACCAGTTGCGCCTGCGCACGGCCTACGCGTTGTCGCAAATCTTCGTGGTCTCGGCCGTGGACAGCAATGTGGGCGACCAACCGCGCGCGCTGGCCGCCTGGCTGGACATGCTGGGCGAGAAAAGCCAGGGCAGCTACCGCGACTTGCTGGAAGCGGTTTCGCTGCACCCGCTGATGGGCCTGTACCTGACCAGCCTGCACAACCAGAAAGCCGACACCGCCAGCGGCCGCGTGCCCGACGAGAACTACGCCCGCGAGGTGATGCAGCTGTTCTCCATCGGCCTGACCAAACTCAACCCCGACGGCACACCGGCCTTGGTGGCGGGACTGCCCGTGGAAACCTACACCCCGGCGGACATCTCGGGCATGGCCCGCGTTTTCACCGGCTGGAGCTGGGCCTGCGGCGCCGTGAACAGCGGCTGCTTCAACAGCGGCAGCACCGGTGGCGTGTCCGACCCCGATCGGGCCATCAAACCCATGATGGCCTACCCGCAGTACCACAGCACCGAGGTGAAAACCTTCCTGGGCGTGACCATCCCGGTGCAAACCACGGCCAACCCGGCGGCCAGCTTGAAGGTGGCGCTGGACACCCTGGCCAACCACGCCAACACCGCGCCTTTCATCAGCCGTCAGCTCATACAGCGTCTGGTCAGCAGCAACCCGAGCCCGGCCTATGTGCAAAGTGTGGCGGGCGTCTTTGCCAACAACGGCAGTGGGGTGCGCGGCGACCTGAAGGCTGTGGTCAAGGCCATCCTCATCTACCCTGAGGCGCGGCTGCGCACCAACACCACCGGCAAAGTCCGCGAACCGGTGCTGCGGCTGTCGGCCTTCTTGCGCGCGTTCCCGCACACGTCAGACACCGGCAGTTTCAAGGTCGGCAACACCGACAGCACGTCCACTTCGCTGGGCCAGACGCCGCTGCGCGCCGGCTCGGTTTTCAACTTCTACCGGCCCGGCTATGTGGCGCCGGGCACGCGCTCGGCTGCGGCCGGCCTGGTGGCGCCTGAGCTGCAATTGCAGAACGAAAGCAGCGCCTCAGGCTGGGTGAACTACATGCGCGACAACCTGTCGTCGGGCGTGGGTGTGTACAACGGCACGGTCAACGGCGTGGTCTTCAACCGGCGCGACCTGCGGCGCGACTGGACCGCGGAAATGGCGCTGGCCGCGCGCAGTACCGAACTGGTCGCGTCCATTACCGACAAGCTGCTCTACGGCCAGGCCAGCTCGGCGTTGACCACAGCCATGGCAGGGGCCATTGAAAAGATCAGCATCCCCACACTGAACGCCGCCGGCAGCAACCAGGCCGCCATCGACACCGCCAAACGCAACCGCGTTTACGCCGTGGTGTTGATGACGCTGGCGTCGCCCGAATTCATGGTTCAGAAATAAGCGCGGGACCCCACCATGTACATCCTGAAAAACGCCTCGCGCCGTGTCTTCCTGCGTCAGGCCGGCGCCCTGTCAGCGCTGGTGGGCGGCGCCGCGCCGCTGGCCCTGAACCTGTCAGCACTGGGCACCGCCGCGGCCGCCGGCGCGGCCGACTACAAAGCCATCGTCTGCCTGTTCTTCTACGGCGGCAACGACGCCTACAACATGCTGCTGCCCACCGACGCCGCGTCGTGGCAGGCCTACACCACCACGCGCAACCAGGCGCCCGACCCCATCTCGCTGCTGGCGCCCGGTGTGGCGCCGAACTCGGCGGCGGCGGCCGGGTCGCCAGCGCGACTGGGCGGCGTGTTGCCTATCACGCCACTGCGCGCGCAAGGCCGCAGCTTCGCACTGCACCCGATGATGGCCAGCTTGCAGACGCAGTTCGACACCGACAAGCGCCTGGCCATCCTGCCCAACATCGGCCCGTTGGTCAGGCCCACCACCAAGGCGCAGTACGCGCAGGCCAGCTACCCCAAGCCAGCGCGCCTGTTCTCGCACAACGACCAGCAGAACACCTGGCAGGCCCTGGGGCCTGAAGGCGTGTCGCTGGGCT
>JAYVBO010000111.1:0-4314 GCA_043750435.1 Betaproteobacteria bacterium
CGCGCCGACGGCACGTCACGCCACACCGGCGTGGAGGCCGAAGCCGAATGGCGCAGCGGCGCCATGAGCTTGCGCGGCAGTGCCATGCTGTTGCGCGCCCGGCGCGACGGATCCACCGACGCCAGCCTGAACGGCAAGCGGCCGACCAATGTGCCGGCGGCCAGCCTGAAGCTGCAGGCGGCGTACAACGTGGCGGCCGTGCCGGGCCTGGCGCTGCTGGGCTTCATCACGCACGAGGGTGAACGCATGGTGCTGCCCGACAACTCGGTGGCCACGCCGGGTTGGACCCGCATCGACCTGGGCGCCCGCTACGCCCAGCGCTTGGGCGCGGGCAACACAGCGGTCTGGCGCGTGGGCATCGACAACATCGCCAACCAGCGCGCCTGGAAAGAAGCGCCCTACCAGTACGGTCACGCCTACCTCTACCCCCTGGCGCCGCGCGCTTTGCACGCTTCGGTGGCGGTGAATTTCTGAACGGCAAAATTTTGACGCTATACTCGTAGGCTGTATTCCTCGATAGCTCAGTTGGTAGAGCGCCGGACTGTTAATCCGTAGGTCCCTGGTTCGAGCCCAGGTCGAGGAGCCAAGAAAGCCAAGGCCCTGCACGCGAGTGCCGGGCTTTTTGCTTTCTAGGCGTGACGAAAACGTGACAGCTCTGTCACGCCCCGCCCTTCCCCTCCCCGCTCGATGCGGGACGCTGCGGACAACAGGTTCTCGGTCGCAAATTTGGCATAGCGGTCCACCATCTGCCGCGACTTCCAGCCGCCCAAGCACTCGGTCTTGCCGCTGCCGGTGCCGGTGCCGGTGGCCACCAGCGTGTTGGCCGGGTGGGCACCGACGCCCGACTGCAACCGGCTCCAGGCCCGCTCCTGGTGGCTGCAGCCCGGAAACTCGGTCGCGAAGCCGCTGAAGAAGTTGTGCCCTCTTTTGCCCTGACGGAAGGGCAGGCCCATCTGAACGTAGGGACCCTTGAGCCACGCGGGTTCGTTGTCCGCGGAGACAAAGCGCGCCATCAGGCCGTGCAGGTGGTGGTCCGACGGCTCGAAGCCGATCACCAGGAATTGCTTGATGCTCGCCGGCAAACCGGCTTCCATGCGCGGACAAGCCGATCCGGTCTTCGCCCTCTACCTTCGCGCCATCGGGGTGACTTCATGAATCGCTCATCCCCTTGGTTCCGTCGCGTCGGACTCTTGCTGCTCGCCCTGTTGCTGCTGGGCGCCATGACCTTCGTGTTCATGCGGTCGGGCCCGTTGGCGCGCACCCGCGTGACCGTGGTCGAGGCCAAAACGGGCAGCATCACACCGGCCTTGTTCGGCATCGGCACGGTCGGGGCGCGGCGCGCCTACTTGATCGGCCCGACCGCCGCCCGGCGCGTGCGCCGGGCGGCGGTGGATGTGGGCGACGCCGTCCAGGCCGGCCAGTTGCTGGCCGAGATGGACCCCGTGGACCTGGACGAGCGCTTGGCCGCATTGGACGCATCGATTGCCCGCGCTGGCAGCGCTGAAGTTGCCGTGCAGGCGCAGCTGAAAGACGCTGTGGCCCGCAAAGACCTGGCGGCCATCACCGCGCGACGGTATGTCGATCTTGGCGCGCAAAGCGTCATCAGCGCGGGCGCCGTCGAAGCCAAGTTGCAGGAACAGATCTCGGCCGACGCCGCTGTCGGTGGCGCCAGCGCCAACCTGGCCGGGGCGCGCCAGGACCTGCAACGCCTGGCCGCCGAGAAGGCCGGGCTGCGCCAGCAGCGCGACAACGTACGCCTGCTCGCGCCCAGCGAAGGCGCGGTCATCAGCCGCGAGGCCGAGGCCGGCTCCACGGTCGTGGCCGGGCAGGCCGTGCTGCGCCTGGTCGACCCGGCTTCGCTGTGGGTGAAGGTTCGCCTCGACCAGGGGCGCTCCACGGGCCTGACCACAGGTCTGCGCGCAGAAATCGTCCTGCGATCGAACCCAGGGCAGCCGCTGTGCTGGTGCCCAATGCAAGCCTCAAGCGGCATGCCGATCAGACGGGTGTCTGGCGCGTTGCCGGTGGCGCACTGAGCCTCGCGCCCGTGCGCGTCGGCGGAGGCGTCCAGTCTGCGCGACGACGTGGTGCGCAGCGTGCTCGGGCTGCCGGGCGTGGCGCGCGCGGCCAACGTCACCTACCTGACCATGCAGGTGCGCAAGGACGATGCCGAGGTGCGCGCCATGGTGGTTGGCTTCGAAGCCGGGCAGCCGGCCGAGCCCGGCTACCTGGTGGCCGGCCGCCAGATCACGCGCAGCCACTACGAGGCCGTGGTCGACGTGCGCACCGGCTTCCAACTGGGCGACCGCATCCGCATCCGGCGCCACGACCACACCGTGGTGGGCTTGACCCAACGCATGGTCTCTTCGGGCGGCGACCCGATGGTCTTCATTCCGCTTAAAGACGCGCAGGAAGCGCAGTTTCTCAAGGACAACGACGCCATCCTCAACGACCGCGCGCGCACTGCGGCCAATCCGGGCCTGAACCGGCCGGGCGTGCCGGGCCTGCTGGAAGCCATCCAGGCCTCGCAGGCCAGCAACCACAACGTCAACGCCGTGCTGGTGCAGGTCAAGCCCGGCCAGTCGGCCGAAGCAGTGGCCGAACCGATCCGGCGCTGGAAGCACCTGGAGGCCTACACCCGGGCGCAGATGGAAGAGGTGCTGGTCGCCAAGTTGATCGCGCCCTCGGCCAAGCAGATCGGCATGTTCCTGGTCATCCTGGCCATCGTCAGCGCAGCCATCGTGGCCTTCATCATTTACACCATGACGCTGGGCAAGTTCCGCGAAATCGCGGTGCTCAAGCTCATCGGCACGCGCAACCGCACCATCGCCGGCATGATCCTGCAGCAGGCCATGGGGCTGGGCCTGATCGGATTCATGGTCGGCAAGGTGGCCGCCACGATCTGGGCGCCGGTGTTCCCGAAGTACGTGCTGCTGGAGACGGCCGACGCGGTGAGCGGGCTGGTCGCGGTGATGGTGATCTGCGCCCTGGCCAGCACCCTGGCGATCCGCGTTGCGCTGAAAGTCGACCCGGCTGCGGCCATCGGCGGATGACGGGGCTGGAAGATCCCCGATCTGCGCGCCCTGCGACGCGACAGCATCGGTTTCGTCTTCCAAGCGCCCTACTTGATTCCCTTCCTGGATGTGACCGACAACGTGGCGCTGCTGCCCATGCTGGCCAGCCGGCCCAATGGCGAGGCCCGTCGGCGCGCGGTCGAATTGCTGACCGCACTGGACGTGGGCCACCGCGCGAAAGCGCAGGTGTCGGAATTGTCCGGCGGCGAACAGCAGCGCGGGTCCATCGCACGTGCGCTGGCCAATCGGCCACCGGTCATCCTGGCCGACGAACCGATGGCGCCGCTGGACAGCGAGCGCGCCTTGGCCGTCATGCGCATCCTCAACCAGATGGCCACGCAGTACGACACGGCCATCATCGTGGTCACCCACGACGAGAAGATCATCCCGACCTTCAAGCGCCTTTATCACATCCGCGACGGCAAGACCTTTGAAGAGGCGGGTGAAGGGCGCGACCTGTAGCAGCCGGGCCGTTGTGCCAGGCGGGCTTCGAACCCGGACCTGCGGCCAGCAACCACAACCCACTCTATGCTGTGAGCCATGGCCGAGTTCTTCAAGACATCCACGATCTGGGTGGTCGACTTTCGCTATGAAGGCCGGCCCCGGCGCTGGTTCAGGGCGTTTGGGCCGAACGCGGATGTGCGCGAACTGATGTCCATCCAACTGGGCGAGCTCTATGGCCGCAAAGCCCAATTGGTGGACGCGCGGCCCGCCACCGACGCCGAGGAACTGCAGTACCTGCGCGGCGAAGAACCGAAAAACCTGTTGTGCCCGACGGGCCGACACGCCTGAGCCTCAGGCTCCGGCGGCCAACGTTGTCCCAAGCCCAACGATGAACACCACCCTGCCCGTTCCTGCGTCCGTTCCTGCGCCCGACCACCGCCCGGCCGATGCGGCCATCGGGTTCCTGGACCACCCGACACGCTACCTCTTCTTCACCGGCAAGGGCGGCGTGGGCAAGACTTCGTTGTCCACGGCTGCGGCGCTGGCCTTGGCCGACCGCGGCCGGCAGGTGCTGCTGGCCAGCACCGACGCCGCGTCCAACCTGGACGAGATGCTGGGCATCACGCTGCGCAACACGCCCGTGCCAGTGCCCGGTGCGCCGGGCCTGTCGGTGCTGAACATCGACCCGGACACCGCCGCCGAGTCCTACCGCCTGCGCGCGCTGGCGCAGATGGACGCGGCGGCCAGTGACGAAGAACGCACAACCGTGCGCGAGCAACTGTCGGGCGCCTGCACCACC
>JAYVBO010000112.1:0-4312 GCA_043750435.1 Betaproteobacteria bacterium
GCTGCGGCGATCTACAGCCACGCGGTGGAAAAAATGATCCTGCGCGGAGCGCCAGTGAAGTGGAAGGCGCTGGCGCCCACCTACGCACGGCCGAATGCAGTGGGCCTGTCGCCGCGCGCAGCACACCCGCATGCCGCTTTGCTGTTTGCCGATTTCATGCTGTCGCCGCAAGGCCAGACTTTGATCAAGGAACGCAGCCGGGTGCCGGCCAGCATGGCCGTCGAGAGCACGATGAACAAATTTCCCTTCGAGATGATCGACCCGGTCATCACGCTGGACGAAGCCGACAAGTGGGACAAGCTGTGGTCGGCGCTTTTTCTGCAGGGCCGCAAGGTCAGTCGTGACAAGGACTGAAGCGCGAATCGCGTGTGCTTGTGGTCGAACCCTTCTGTGAGTAGCCCTGTATGAACAAACGTGAATTCACCCGCCTGCTGACAGGCAGCGCTGCCGCCCTGGCCCTCCCCGGCGCCGCCCGGGCCCAGGCCCAGGCCAAGGCGAACGTCGCCGAGCTGGCCGGCTACGCCGGCGCCGACCGCGAGCGCCGCCTGGCTGACGGGGCGAAGAAGGAAGGCCCGCTGAGCATCTACACCTCGGCCCAGAGCGACGACATGGGCGCCCTGGTGGCGGGCTTTGAGAAGAAGTACGGCCTGAAGACCACCACCTGGCGCGCCGGCAGCGAGAACGTCCTGCAGCGCACGGTGACCGAGGCGCGCGGCAACCGCCACACGGTGGACATCGTTGAGACCAACGGGCCCGAACTGGAGTCCATCTTCCGCGAGAAGCTCTTCCAGCCGGTGAAGTCGCCCTACCTGGCGCAGCTGATCCCGCAGGCGCTGCGCCCGCACGGCGGTTGGGTGGGCACGCGGCTGAACGTCTTTGTGCAGGCCTACAACACCAAGGCGGTGAAGGCCGACGAGGTACCCAAGAACTGGGAAGACCTGCTGCACCCGCGCTGGAAGGGCCGGCTGGGCATCGAGGCCGAAGACCAAGATTGGCTGGCCGGCATGTGCACGGAGTTGGGTGAGGCCAAGGGCATCAAGCTGTTCAAGGACATCGTCGCGGCCAATGGCATCTCGGTGCGCAAGGGCCACACGCTGCTGACGCAATTGGTGGTGTCGGGCGAGATCCCTTTCGCGCTGACGGTCTACAACTACAAGGTCGAGCAGTTGAAGAACAAGGGCGCGCCGGTGGCCTGGCTGACGGTGGGCACCCCCGTTGCACGGCCCAACGGCGTGGGCGTGGCGCGCAATGCGCCCAACCCGCACGCTGCCGTGCTGTTTTACGACTTCGAGATCAGCGAAGAGGGTCAGAAGATCCTGCAGACGCGGGACTTCGTGCCGGTCAGCATCAAACTCGAATCGCCCTTCAGCAAGGGCCCGTTGCGCTTTGTCGATCCGGCCAAGATGCTGGACGACGGCGACAAGTGGAACAAGCTCTACGCCGAGATCTTCGCCGGCAAGAGCCGCTGAGCTGCGCGCCATGAAGTCCTTGCTCCGCACGCTGCTTGCAGCCACTGTCCTGGCCACGACCGTTGCGCACGCGCAGTCGCCGCTGGCCACCTATGACGGCCCCGACCGGATGGCGCGCATCGTTGCGGCGGCCAAGAAGGAGGGCACGCTGACGCTGTACACCACCATCGCCGAGAAAGACCTGCCCACGCTGATCAAGCCGTTCGAGACCCAGTACGGCATCACGGTGAAGGTCTGGCGCGCGGGCACCGACAAGGTCTTGCAGCGCACCTTGGCCGAATCAGCGGCCAAGCGCAACGAGGTCGACGTCATCCATTTCGGCTCGCCCGAGATGGAAGCGCTGTCCCGCGAGAAGGTGCTGCAGCCGGTGCTGTCACCGGTCTACAAAGAGCTGCTGCCGGGTTCGGTGCCGGCCCATCACCAGTGGGCGGCCACGCTGCTGTCGGTGTGGGTGCAGGCCTACAACACCAACGCCATCAAGAAGGCCGATCTGCCCAAGACCTATGCCGATCTGCTGAACCCGAAGTGGAAGGGCAAGCTCGGGCTGGAAGCCAAGAACCAGGACTGGTTTCAGTCCATCGTCGAGGTGATGGGGGGTGGCGAAAAAGGCCTGAAATTCTTCAGCGACCTGATGGCGGTGAATGGCGTGTCGCCGCGCACCGGGCACACGCTGCTGACCAACCTGGTGGTGTCGGGCGAGGTGCCGCTGGCGCTGAGCGTCTACAACTACATGCCCGAGCAGGCCAAGAAGAAGGGCGCGCCGATCGACTGGTTCGCACTGGAGCCGGCCATTGCGCGCAGCAACGCGGTCGGCGTGGCGCTGAAGGCGCCGCACCCCGCTGCGGCCCTGCTGTTCCACGAGTTCATGCTGACCGACGCGCAACGGTTGATGACCACCATCGACTACGTTCCCACGAACACCACGGTCACTTCGCCACTGAAGGGCGTGAAGATCCTGATCACCGACCCCATCAAGTCACTGGACGAAGCCGAAAAGTGGAGCAAGTTGTTCGACGAGACCGTGATCAAAAAAGCAGGCCGGTGAGATGGCTGCTGTCCTGCCCGCGCCCAGCCCATCGGCCCCGCCAGATGCACCGCGCCCAGCCTTCCGCGAGGTCTGGTTCATCACCATCGGCCATGCACTGACCCACTGGTACCCGGCCACGTTCTACCTGCTGCTGCCCATCATCGGCAACGAACTGGGCCTGTCATTCAGCCAGATCGGCCTGATCATGACCTGCCAGTACGTGGCCGGCGCGGTGGCCAATGTGCCAGGCGGCGTGCTGGTGGACACCGTGGGCCGCAAGGGCCTGCTGATGGGGCTGTCGCTGTTCTGGGTGGGCTTCCCTTACCTGCTGATGAGCTACACCCACAGCTATGTGATGCTGCTGGGCTGTGTGGCGCTGGTGGGCGTGGGCAACAGCCTGTGGCACCCCACGGCCATCCCGACGCTGGCGCGGCGCTTTCCGCAGCGCAAGGGCCTGGTGCTGTCGCTGCACGGCATGGGCGGCAATGTGGGCGACGCGGTGGCGCCACTGGTGGTGGGCGCGCTGCTGGCCGCACTGACCTGGCGGCAGGTGGTGGTGCTGAACGTCATCCCGGGGCTGGTGGTGTCGCTGCTGCTGCTGGTGTTTCTGGGCACCTTGCGCCTGGGCAGCAAGAAAGGTGCTGCCGCCCACGCCGACGACCTGCCCGGCCAGACGTTGGCCGAATACGCCCAGGGTCTGCGCGCGCTGTTTCGCAACCGCAGCCTGGTGCTGCTGTCCACCAGCGGCGCCTTCCGCTCGATGACGCAGAACGCGCTGCTGACCTTCCTGCCGTTGTTCCTGGCGCGTGAACTGCATTACGCGCCGATCTACGTCGGCGCGGCCATGTTCGCGCTGCAGATTGCCGGCCTGGTGGCTTCGCCGGTGGCCGGGCACTTGTCCGACCGCATGGGTCGGCGCAGCGTGATGATGACCAGCATGGCCATGACCGCCGTGGTGCTGGTCTTCATGGCTCTGGCCGGCAAGAGCGCGGCCTTCGTCTACTTCATCGCCATTCTTGGATTTTTCTTGTATGCCATCCGCCCGGTCATTCAGGCCTGGTTGCTGGAAGTGACACCCAAGAACATGGGCGGCAGCAGCATCGGCGTGCTCTTCGGCGCGCAGTCGCTGGGCGCGGCGATAGCGCCGCTGTTGGGTGGCTTGATCGCCGACCGTTGGGGCCTGTCGGCGACCTTCTATTTCCTGGCTGTCACCATCGTCTGCGCCAACCTCTTCGTCCTACTCATGCCGCACGAAACACCACAAGGCAAACCCGCCGCTGCAAGCTGACCCACCGTGTTTCGGGTGTTCCCCAGGTAAGAACGTAGTTCCGTATAAAAGAAACAAACGCTAAGATTGCGCGATGGAATCTGCATCTTCATCTGCCCCGGGCTCGGCCGCTGCTGCGGCTGTCAATTCTGCTGAAAAAGAAGCGCCTTCAGGTCGCCTGTCCTCGGTCACTTCGGCGCTGCTGGTGCTGAAGGTGTTCTCAGCAGAAGAGGCCGAAATTGGCATCAGCAGCCTGGCCAAGCGCCTGGGCCTGGCCAAGAGCACGGTGCACCGGCTGGCGGTCACTTTGTCGGCTGAGGGCTTTCTGGAGCAGAACCCCGAGAACGGCCGCTACCGGCTGGGTTTGAGCCTGTTCACGCTGGGCGCACTGGCGCGCCGGCGTATGGACGTGTCCAACGTGTCGCGCCCGCTGTTGGGCGTGTTGCGCGACAAATACCAAGAGGCCACCACGCTGGCCATCTTGTCGCGCAGCTCCATCATGTATTTACACAACCTGGAAAGCGGCCAGGCCATAGGGACGCGGGCCTA
>JAYVBO010000113.1:0-9958 GCA_043750435.1 Betaproteobacteria bacterium
CCGGCCGTGTCGGCCGACCTCAGCAGCGCCGCGCCCGCGGCCTACGTCTACCGGGTGTCCCCCGGCGACGAATTGAATTTCCGCTTTTTCTACACCCCCAGCCTGAACACCACCGCCACGGTGCGTGCCGACGGGCGGCTGGCTTTGCCCTTGGCCGGCGAACTGCCGGTGGCGGGTCTGACGACGGCTGAACTGAGCACGCGCATCGAAACCGCCCTGTCGGCCACCGTGCGCCGCCCGCAGGTGACGGTGAACGTGATGGGCACCGGCTCGCAGCGCATCTTTGTCGGCGGCGAAGTCAGCAAGCCGGGCGTGCAGCCGATGTTGGGCGGGCTGTCGGTGCTGCAGGCCCTGAGCGTGGCCGAAGGCCTGAAGGACACCGCCCAGCCGCGCCATGCGCTGGTCATGCGCCGCGGCCCTCAGGGCGAACGCCAGGTGCTGAAGGTGGACTTGGCTGCCGCGCTGTCGGGGCGCGACCCGGCGCAGGACCTGGCGCTGCAGCCGCTGGACGTGCTGATCGTTCCGCGCAGCGGGGTCAGCGACATGAACCTGTGGATAGACCAGTACATCCGCCGCATGCTGCCCTTCAACACCGGCTTCTCCTACACCATCAATCGCAACGGGGCCCTGCAATGAGATCCAGGCACGGCAGCAGCCAGTTCGACGCCCTGGACGCGATGGACGGCGAATCGAGCTTCGATGCGCCGGCCCCGGTCGGCGCCCTGCGCTCGGGGTTGGCGTCTTTCTTCCACGACCGCTGGCGCATCAGCGCGGTCTTCCTGCTGGGCCTGATCGTGAGCACGCTGGTGGCCATGTTGGCGCCGCTGAAGTACACCGCCGACGCCGAACTGCTGCTGCGCCTGGGCCGCGAATACATCTACAAGCCTGAGAACGGCGAGTCCGCCAACGGTGCGCCCGTGGCCTATGACCGCGAACAGACGCTGATGTCGGAAGCGCGCATCCTGAACAGCCGCGACATCATGGATTCGGTGCTGACCAAGATGGGCGACGAGCGCGTCTTCCCTGAACTGCTGCCCTCGCCGTCCCGTCGCTGGTGGCGCGAACAGGTGCTGGGCCGCATCGGCCTGAAAGGTACGCAGCCCACGGCCGAGGCCCGTCGGGCCGCCGCCATTCAGCTCTTCGAGCGGGCCCTGGAGGCCGAGCTGCTGCGCGGCTCCAACCTGATGCAGGTCAGCTTCACCAACCGCGATCCGCAACTCGCGGCGGCCGTGCTGACCGAGGTCATCGAGACCTACCTCGACCGCCGCAGCGTGATCTTTGCCGGTGCCCAGCGCGGCACCGCGCAGACCAATTTCAATGCCCGGCGCGAGCAGCTGTCGCAGGCCGACGAGCGCCTGGCGGCCTACAAGCTGGAGCGCGGCATTCAAGCCTTCTCCACCGAACAAGGCCTGCTGCTGAGCCACCGCAACGGCCTGGATGAGCGCCGCACCGACGCCCAAGTGTCGCTGGCCCGCGCCAACAGCCGCGCCGCGTCCTTGCGCGACAGCCTGGTCCAGGTGGCCGGCGACGTGACCCTGAGCAGCGAAACGCAGCGCAGCGACGCCGTCGACAAGGCGCGTTCGCTGCTGCTGGACCTGAAGCTGAAAGAGCGCGAACTCAGCTCGCAATTCACCGACGACAGCCCGGCTGTGCGTGACGTGCGCGCCGACATCGCCCGCACCGAGGCCTATGTGCGCGAATTGCAGGCCAACCCCACGCGCACCGTGCGCAGCGGACGCAGCCCCACCCGCGACGCCGTCGAGTCCGACCTGATGCGGGCGCTGGCCGATGAGCAGCAGTCGCGTGCCGGCAGCGCCAAGCTGGCCGGCGAGCGCGCGGTCACCGAGCGCCGTCTGGCCGAACTGGCCTCCAGCGAGCCCGAGCTGAACGCCCTGGAACGCGAGCGGCGTCTGGCTGAAGAGAACTTCAACGTCGCCGCCAAGGCCTTGCGCGACGAGCGCGCCAGCACCGAACTGGACCGCGAGCGGCGCTCCAACGTCAGCATCGTGCAGGCCCCGCGGCCACCGGCCGTCGGGCGCAGCGTGGCCGCCGTGATCTTCGGCGTGGGCGTCTTCCTGAGCCTGTGCGCTGCGCTGCTCACCGCCTTCTTCCTGGCGCTGTGGCGCGACACCTTCCTGACGCAGGAAGAGGTCGAGCAGACCCTGGGCGTGCCGGCGCTGGCCACCGTACCCCGGAGCCGGCTGTGACCCGTGAAAGGCGAACCGGCGTCCACCGCAGCCCCGCCCTGACGCGCCGCCTTTGGCTGCAGGCTGCCACGGCAGCTGGGGCCTGCGCGGCCGGCGTGCCGGCGCAGGCCGCTGCGCCGTCGGCATCCCCGGCACCGGCGGTGCCGGCCCTGCGCCGCGGCCTCAACCTGAGCCACTGGTTCGAATACGAACAGGGCCAGGACGTCTCGCCGACCGAACTGGCCGAGATGCGGGCGCTGGGCCTGGACCACGTGCGCATTCCGGTCGACCCGGTGGTTGGCGGTTGGCGGCCCGAAGCCGGCGGCACCCGTTTGTCCACCCTGCCGGGCCTGCGCACGGCGCTCGAGCACGCCTTGGCCGCCGGCCTGGACGCGGTGGTTGACCTGCACCTGACCGCAGACACGCAGCGGCAGATCGAATACCAGCCGGCGCTGGAACAGTCGCTGGTGTCGCTGTGGACGCAGATCGGCCGCGCCCTGGCTGACCTGCCCGCCGCGCGCGTGGCCTTCGAGCTGTACAACGAACCGCAGTACTTCGGTGCCGCCAGCGCGCGCTGGCCCGCCCTGCAGGCCCGCCTGCTGGCCGCGCTGCGCGCCCAGGCGCCGCACCATCTGGCGGTGCTCAGCGGCAACGAGGGCGGCAGCCTGAAGGGCCTGCGCGCGCTGCCGCCGGTGGCCGATGCCGCCGTGGCCTACGCCTTCCACTACTACGAACCGTTTCTCTTCACCCACCAGGGCGCGCATTGGCTGGACACCCGCTACACCACGGCCGGCCTGCGCAGCGGGCTGCGCTACCCGGTGTCGGCGCAGGCGGATGGGGTGCCCGGCCTCAGCCAGCCCCACGCGCGGGCCGACGCTGAACTGGCCGCCTACCGCCAGGCGCAGTGGGGCCCGGCCCGCGTGCGCGCCGATCTGGACGCCGCCGGTGCGCATGCCCGCCAGCACGGCCTGCGCCTGCTGTGCAATGAATTCGGCGCCATCCGCGCAAATGTCGACCCGGCTTCGCGCTACCGCTGGATGGCCGACGTGCGGCAGGCCCTGGTGGCCAACGGCATCGGCTGGACGCTGTGGGACTACAGCGACATCTTCGGCATCACCAGCAACGCCGGGCAGACGGTGCGCAAGGCCCCGCGGCGCATCGAGCCCGCGGCTTTGCAGGCGCTGGGGCTGGGCCCCGTGCGGACTTCGGCGCAGGCCGCGCCCCGCTGAACGTCATGGTCCGCCGCACCCCGCCCGATACCCTGCCGTGGCTGCTGTTCATCAGCGGGCTGACGCTGTCCTTCCTGTTGTCGGCGCAGGCGCTGCTGGAACTGGGCATCCCGTATGACGCGCCCTACGGCCCGATGGTGGCCAAGCTGCACCCGGGCAGCTACCTGTTGATCCTGGCCTGGCTGGCTGCCCTGCTGCGCCACGGCAATCCGCTGGTGGTGGCGGCCCGCTTGGCCCGCCGGCAGCCGGTGTTGGCGGCCTACATGGCTTGCATGGTGCTGGTCTTTGTCTGGGTGGTGCTGCGCCACGGCACCTCGGGTGCGGCTTACATCGTGCAGACCTTGTGGGTGCCGGGCTTTGCGCTGATGACGCTGCCGCTGCTGCTGCCCCAGCGCGGCCACCAGACGCTGGTCTGGCTGACCGCGCTGCTGTGCCTCAACGCCCTGCTGGCGCTGGCCGAGTACTTCGGCAAGTTCCACCTGGTGCCGCTGCCGGCCGACCAGGAAGGCATCCAGTATTTCCGCGCCTCGGCCTTCCTGGGGCATCCGCTGGCCAATGCCAACATCACGATGGGCTTGCTGCCGGCGGCCCTGTTGATGCCCTGGTGGCTGTCGTTGCGCGTGGCGGCCCTGGTGTTGCTGGTGTGTTCGGTGCTGGCCTTCGGCGCCCGCACGGCCTTGGGCGTGGGTGTGGCGGTGTACGGCACGCAACTGCTGTTCACGCTGGGTGCGCGGGCCGTGCGCGGCCGCTACAGCTACCTGCAAATCACCGGTGGCTGCGCAGCGCTGCTGCTGGGCGGAACGGTTCTGGCCGCCGCCGTGCTGAGCGCCGGCCTGGGCGAGCGCATCTTCAGCAACCTGAAGTGGGACAACAGCGCCAATGTGCGGTTGCGCGTCTGGGACGCCTTCGACTACCTGCAGGGCGCCGACTGGTGGCTGGGCCTGCCGCCGACCCAGATCGACCGCATCGCCATCGCCATGGGCCTGGATCCGCGCTACGAGGCGATCGAAAATTTCTGGGTCTACGCCTACTTGCAGTTCGGCCTGATCGGTTTTGTGCCCTTCCTGCTGGGCCTGGGCTGCCTGGTGTGGCTGATGCTGACGCGCGGCGCGCCGGTGCTGCGCAGCGCGGTGCTGGTGTTCTTCATCGTGGCGTCCACCGCCAACACCCTGTCCAGCAAGACTGTTTCGCTGACCCTGTTGGCCGTGGTGCTGCTGGCCAGCGCTCGGCCGCGCGCCCGGCCCCTGCCGGCCAGCCCGGCTTCCGCCTGGGCGCCTACGCGCCCGATGTCCCGCCCTGAACCCAGCCTGGGCATTCCATGAGCAGCGCCGCCATCCGCATCCGTATCTTTTACCCCGCCGACCCGGTCGGCGTGGTGCCCGGCGGCGTCGACACCTTTCTGCGCGGACTGATCAAGTTCGCCCCTGAGGACCTGGAATTCAGCCTCGTCGGCATGACCACCGACACCGACGCCCGCCCGGTCGGCCGCTGGACGCGCTGCCCCATCGGCGACCGCCATTTCGACAGCTTCCCCGTGGTGGCCACGCGCAACGCCGGCGGCCGCGGCCGCTTACCGCTGTCGGTGCGCTACAGCGTGGCCCTGCGCCGCCACATGGCCGCCCTGCACGGCGGCTTTGACGTCTTCGACTTCCACCGCATCGAGCCCAGCCTGCTGTTCACGGCCGACGCCCGGCCGAAGAACTTCTACTTCCACAACGACCCGAAGATCCTTCGGGTGGCGGCGTCCGACAACCTTTGGAAGCACGCGCCGGGCTTCTACGAAGGCCTGGAACGCCGGGCCCTGGCCGACCTGACCAGCGGCTGGTGCGTGCGCGAAACCGGCGTGCAGGCGCTGCGCGAGCGCTACCCGCACATCGCCGACAAGGTTCGCTTCATCCCGACCTGGGTCGACCCCGAGGTCTTCTCGCCCGCCACACCCGAGCGTCGCGCTGTGCTGCGACGTCAGCAGGCCCATGCCGAAGGCCTGTCGATGGACCGGCCTTGGCTGATCAGCGTGGGCCGCCTGGACACCCAGAAAGACCCCGAGCGCATGCTCAACGCGCTGGTGGAATTGCGCCAGCACGGCCTCTACCCGCACTGGCTGGTGATCGGCGACGGCGTGCTGCGGGCCGACCTGGTGCGCAAGGTCCAGGCCGCCGGCCTGGAGCAACAAGTGCGCTTCCTGGGCCTGCTGCCGCCCGCGCAAATCGCTGAATGGCTGCGCGGCGCCGATGTCTATGCCTTGTCGTCGGCCTACGAAGGCATGCCGATGGCTTTGCTGGAGGCCATGGGCTGCGGCTTGCCGGCAGTGGTGACCGACGTCGGCGAGGTGCGCCGCGTGGTCGTGCCGGGCGTGAATGGCGACATCGTTCGCGGCAACACCGCGGCTGCGCTGGCCGAGTCGCTGGCCTACGTGATCGGCGCTGTGGATCTGTTTTCAGGCGCTCCGGCTTGTGCTGCCGTGGCCCCCTACCACCCGGCCGATGTGCTGGCCGCGGCCTATCAGAACTACCGCCGCATGGGTGCCGACGCGCGCACCGTGCGCCTGGACGCCACCCGCGCGCGGCAGGCGGCAAGCTCGATGCTGACGCCGCCGGTGACGGCGGTTGGCATCCCCATCCACGCGCTGTCGCCGCGTGATGTCAGCGATCGCCTGCTGGGCTGGGCGCGTGAACGCCAGTCGCGCTACGTTTGCTTCGTCAATGTGCATTCCACGGTCCACGCGGCGCGCGATGAAATGCACCGGCAGGCCCTGCTGGCGGCCGATCTGGCCGCGCCCGACGGCGCGCCCATCGCCTGGACGGTGGGCGCCAAGCGCGGCCGCCAGCAGCCGCGCATCGACGGCCCCGGCACCATGTGGCGCTTGTGCCAGCTGGCAGCGGGCTCGGGCATCAAGGTTGGCCTGTACGGCGCCAGCCCTAAGACGCTGCAGGCCTTGCAGCGGGCGCTGCAGAAGGCCATGCCCATGCTGGACGTGGCCTACGCCTATTCGCCGCCCTTCCGCGCGCTGACGGCCACTGAAGATGCCGCCGTGTGCCTGGATGTGGCGCGCTCCGGTGTCGGCCTGCTCTTCGTCGGCCTGGGCTGCCCCAAGCAGGAACGCTGGATGGCCGAGCACCGCGGCCGCATACCGGCGGTGATGCTGGGCGTGGGCGCAGCCTTTGACTTCCACGCCGGCACCGCGCCCCGCGCCCCCGTGTGGATGCGCGAGCACGGCCTGGAATGGCTGCACCGCCTGGCCAGCCAGCCACGCCGGCTGGGGCCGCGCTACCTGAACACCAACATCCTCTTTCTGGCCAAGTCCGCCTGCGAAACCGTGCGCGGCGTGGGGCGCAGCCTGGGCCTGGGCCCCAGCCGCGCGCGGCCCGTGCCGCCTGCCCGCGGCCCGTTGGTGCTGGCCAGCGACGATTTCGCCACCCAACCCGACACGCGGCCCGGACGGCACGGTTGGGCCGCCGGCCCCTTCGACACGCTGGTGACGCGCATCGAAGCCAGTCTGCCGCGTGACCGCGGCCGCCTGGTCGGCTTCATCGGCACCGGCGGCGGCGGCGAAGGCACGTCCACCGTGGCCCGCTCCTATGTGTCGGCGGCGGCCACGCGGTCGGCCCGACGGGTGCTGTTGCTGCTGACACAGGGCGAGGGCTCGAACGGCGACGGCGTCATCCAGGCGCTGGCCAGCGGCCGGCCACTGCACCGCCTGGCGCAGCCGATACCGGGCGGTGGCATGGTGGCCATCCTGGGTGCCGCCGACACGCCGCAGGCCGTCCAGGCCCTGGTCGCGAATGACGCGCTGTGGGAAGAACTGCGCTGCCACTTCGACGACATCGTCATCGACCTGCCCGCCACCCACGGTTCGCCGATGGGCCTGGCGTTGGCCCGCCACTGCGACGGCGTGGTGCTGGTGCTGGAGGCGGCCAAGACGCGCGCGCCGGTGGCCCGCCAGCGGGTGGCTGAGCTGCGATCGGTTCGCGCCAACGTGCTGGGCACGGTGCTGAACAAGCGCAGCTACCCCATGCCGGCAACGTCGTTCCGCTGGCCTTGATGACGCTCGCGGCCGAGCCGGCTGGAGCGGTGCCGGTGCCCACCCCCACCCCCACACTGACGCTGCAGGTGCGCCTGTCAGCGGAGGCCCTGCCGGACTGGCTGGGCAAGGCGCTGGCCGGGCTGGACCCGACCCGCGTGCGCGTGCGCGTGCTGTTGCAGCGCCCCGGTGAGCCCGCTGTCGTGGCGGCGCCGGTCATCGTGCTGCACCTGGCGCAGCCCGCCGACTGCGAGGCCGGGCCCTTGCACTGGGTCTTGCTCGACGGCCAGGGCCGCGCCCTGTGCGCCGCCTGGCCGCTGCTCGACACCATCACCCGTAGCCAGGGCATCGCACTGCAATGCCGGCAGCTGGACGTGGCAGGCGGTTGGCCCCTGCGCCGTGCCCTGCATGTGGCGGCGGCGCCGGCCTACGCGCGCGGCCGCATCGGCCTGCCAGCCGCCATCCGCGACCTGCTGGCCCAGGCCCTGGCTGATCTGCAATGCCAGGCGCCCTTGCCCGGCGCCGAGCTGCAGCCTTCGCAGGCCGCGCCGAAGCTGTCGGCTTTGAGCCGCCTGTACGCCCGGGCCCGCGGGCGCTGGCGCGCCACCTGGCAGCGCCAGGGCGCCCGCTGGCTCAGCGAGTCTTGGCAGGTCGGTCTGATCGACCAGCCGGTGGCCAGCCTGCTCGAAGCGGGGCCGCTGCCGCCCGTGCGCTGGCTGACCGACAACCGCCGCGAGGGCTACTGGGCCGACCCCTATGGCCTGCCGGGCAGCAGCGACGAACTGATTTGCGAGTTCTACGACCGGCGCAGCGGCCTGGGGCGCATCGAGCAGCTGCGCATCGGCCCGGGCGCCGCCCTGCTGGAGCGCAGCCGGGTGGTGCTGCCCGGTCGCGGGCATGCTTCCTTCCCGCAAGTCTTCGAACTGGAAGGCCGCCGGCTGGCGCTGGCCGAGACCATGGCGCAGCGCAGCTGCTGGCTGTACGAAGTGGACGACCGGGGTGCCTGGCGCGCCCTGTGGCCCTTGCTGCAGGACACGGCCGCGATCGACCCGGCGCTGCTGCGTTGGGAAGGCCGCTACTGGCTGGCCTACACCGACGGCGATCTGGGCGAACACGACAACCTGTGCCTGCAATACGCCGAACGCCTGGAAGGGCCGTGGCTGGCGCACGCCAACAACCCGGTGAAGCGCGACATCCGCGGTGCCCGCATGGCCGGCAGCTTCTTCCAACAAGGCGGCGCGCTTTACCGCCCGTCGCAGGACTGCCTGAGCGGCTACGGTGCGGCGGTGGCGCTGCAGCGCGTGGTGCGGCTCAGCCCCACCCAATTCGAAGAGATCACCGTGCGGCGCCTGCAGGCCGACCCGCGCGGCGGCCTGCCCGACGGCCTGCACACGGTCAACGCCTGGGGCAACCGCACGCTGGTCGATGGCAAGCGCCTGACCTTCGAGCTGCAGGCCCTGCTGCACAAGCTGGGCCTGCGCCGCGACGCCAGCGCACGGGCCCGACGGCGGCTGCAGGCTGCCGGCAGCGTGCAGCGTGGCATCTTCGTCTACGTGCCGCATCTGCGCACCGGCGGTGGCGAAGTCTCGATGCTGCAACTGGCCGAAGGCTTCGCCGCGGCCGGCCGCGAGGTGACGCTGGTGGTGCACACCCTGCGCACCCAAGAGCTGCCGGTGCCGCCCGGTGTGCAGGTGATCAGCCTGGAGCGTGGCGGCACCGCGGCCGCGCTGCTGCCGCTGGTGCGCGCGCTGCGCCTGCACCGGCCGCAGGTGCTGCTCAGCGCCTTTCCGCACACCAACATCGCGACCGTGGTGGCGCTGGCCCTGGCGCGCAGCGGCACCGCCGGTGTGCTGTCCGAACACGCACCGCTGATCCAGCAGATCGGCCAACAGGCCAGCTGGCGCTACCGCCTGCTGCCGCCGCTGGTGCGCCGGATCTACCCCCGCGCGGCGGCTGTGGTGGCGGTGTCGCAAGGCGTGCGCACCGACCTGAAGCACATCGCCGGCCCGGCGCTGGCCCCGCGGGTCATCGCCAACCCGGTGTTGCCGCCGGGCTTCGAAGCCGAAGCCGCCTGCACGCCCGACCACCCCTGGTTGTGTGACCCGCAACTGCAGGTGGTGCTCAGCGTGTGCCGCCTGGCCGTCGAAAAAGACCTGCCCACACTGGTGAAGGCTTTCGCCGACCTGCAGCGCAGCCGCCCCAATGTGCGCCTGCTGATGGCCGGTGAAGGCCCCGAGCGGGACTGGCTGGAAGCGCTGGTGGCGGATCTGGGTTTGCAAGCGGTGGTGCAACTGCCCGGCCGCACCCAGCAGGCCCTGCGCTGGATGCACCACGCCACCGTCTTCGTGCTGCCGTCGCGTTTCGAGGGCTTCGGCAATGTGCTGATCGAGGCCCTGGCCTGCGGCACGCCGGTGGTGGCCACCGACTGCCCGGTCGGCCCGCGTGAATTGCTGGACGGCGGCCGCTACGGCGCCCTGGTGCCGGTGGGCGACGCGACTGCACTGGCCCGCGCCATCGAGGCC
>JAYVBO010000114.1:0-9949 GCA_043750435.1 Betaproteobacteria bacterium
TTCATGGCGGAAAGCGGCGCGGTCAGGCCGGCTTGGTGGCGCGGCTGGAACGCCAGGCGCCGAACAGCACGATCAAGCCAGGGACGCCAATCATGGCCCAGATGATGTGGCTGAGATGGGCCTTCACCCAGGGCAGGTTGCCGAAGAAGTAGCCGGCCAGCGTGACGCCGCAGACCCACAGCGCACCGCCGCTCACGTCATAGAAGGTGAACTTGCGGCGCGTCATCTGCGCCACGCCGGCCACGAAGGGCGCGAAGGTGCGCAGGAACGGCATGAAGCGCGCCACGACGATGGTGATGCCGCCGTGCTTTTCATAGAAAGCGTGCATGCGGTCGAAGGCCGCGCGATTGAACCAGCGTGAGTGCTGCCAGCCGAAAACCCGCGGGCCGACGCGGCGGCCGATGGCGTAGTTGGTCTGGTTGCCCAGCACGGCGGCGGCGGTCAGCAGCAGCATGGTCAGTGGCAGGTTCATCAAGCCCAGCCCGCACAGCGCACCCACCACGAACAGCAAGGAGTCGCCAGGCAGGAAGGGCATCACGACGAGACCGGTCTCGACGAAGATGATGAGGAACAGCAGGGCGTAAACCCAGCCGCCGTAGGCTTGCACGAAGTCGGACAAATGCCGGTCCACGTGCAAGATGAAATCGATGAGGGTGGTGGCGTATTCCATGGTGGCCACCATTGTCACAGCAGGCACGCCGGGGCTGACCCCGGCGCGTCTGCGGGCATCACACGGTCATCAGGCGGCGCTGTAGGTCGCGTCGGCGCGGCGGTTGCTGCGCACCAGGGCGCGCGCTTCGGCCCGCACCTCGTCACGCGTCAGCATGCTGGGCGCTGCGGCAACCACGGGCTGCACGTAGGCGTCCAGTTCGGTCGAGAACTGCAGCACGCCGGCGGCGTGGGCCTTCAGCACTTCGGCACGCACTTCGGCGCGGGTGGTGGTGGCGTGGAAAGGCGTGTTGTCGACGCTGACTTCCTGGGCCATGGCAGCGGTGCCGGCGAAAGCGGAAGCGGCGAAAGCGGCGAAAGCGATGAGGGACTTGGTGTTCATGATGGATCCTTGATAAGGGGTTGCGATGGACAGTGGTCGTGACGGGCGCCGGGTTCTTTCAGTGCTTTCAACCCGGCCCTTTTGCCGTCTCGGTGAGTCGTCTTACGTTGGCGTCTCATCGATGGATGCACTTTAGGCATTCACGGTTAAGAGAAAAATGAGACGCTTGCGAATTCACTGTTCGCATTCGAGGAATAAAGATGGACCAACTCAAGGCCATGAAGGTCTTCGCCCGCGTCGTTGACGAAGGCGGCTTCGCCAAGGCCGCGCGCGCGCTGGACATGGCGCCGCCGGTGGTGACCCGGATGGTGGCCGAGCTGGAAAACCACCTGGGCGCACGCTTGTTGAACCGCACCACGCGCAGCATTGCGCTCACCGAAGCCGGCGAGCAGTACCTGGAGAAGGTGCGCGCCATCCTCATCGACATCGAAGAATCGGAAACCCTGGCCAGCGAGTCGACTCAGGTGACGCGTGGCCATTTGCGCGTGCTGTGCCCGCCGGCCGTGGCCGTGCACCAACTGGCCAAGCACCTGCCGCGCTTCCAGGCGCAATACCCTGAGGTGACGCTGGAAATCGATTCGCTCGGCCCGGTCGACACCGTCAACGAAGCCTACGACCTGACCGTGTTCGCCCGCCGCGACGCGCCCGACGGCGACTTCATCGCGCGGCGCCTGGCGCGCACCGAGGTGGTGGTCTGTGCCGCACCCGAATACCTGGACCGGCGCGGCCGGCCTCAGCACCCGCGCGACCTGCTGCACCACGAGGCCATCATCCCGCCGATGTCGGCCGTTACGCGGGGCCTGGTCTTCTACAGCGGGCCGGTGGGCCAGAGCGCCGACGCAGGGGGCGGCGCGGTCGAGTCCTACACGCTGGCGCCGCAGCGCCATCCGGCGCTGTCCACCGCGCACATCGATACTCTGTACGCGGCCGCGCTGGCCGGACTGGGCATCGCGGGGCTGCCGTCCTATGTCATCGAAGACGCACTGCTGGAACACGCGCTGGAACGCGTGCTGCCCGAGTGGCGCTTGTTCGACATGACGCTGTGGGCCGGCATGCCCACCCGCCGCCACCTGCCAGCGCGCACGCGGGCCCTGCTGGACTTTCTGCTGTCGATCTTCGGCGGCGAAGACTGCGACCCCTGGCTGTCGGCCGCCGGCTGCGCCACGCAAATGGCGGGCCCGGCCGAAGCGAAGGCGGCCGCTAGAAGGTGAAGCCGGCCTGCACGCGCGCGCCCGACAGCGGCTCCAGCAGCCGCAGCAGCGGCTTCAGCGGGCCATAGCGCAGCGCCACGCGGCTGGCGTGGGCCAAGCGGCGCTGCAGGTCGGCGGCGGCCAGCGGCTGGGCGCCTTCGTGATGTGCGCGGCAGGCTGTGCCCATCGCCACCAGGTCGTGCAGCAGGCCTTGCCATTCGTAGGCGCGCCAGCATTCGCCGAAGTCGGCGTCCACCGGCAGGCCGGCGCGGCGCGCCAGCTCCCACCAGCGCACAGCCCAGTCGATTTCCTGCGGCTCGTCCCAGTCGAAGGCTGGATCGCGCAGCAGCAGCACCAGGTCGTCGCCCACCGTCTGCGCGCAAGCCGCCGTCACCAGCAGGCCGCAGATGCGCTGCCAGGTAGTCTGTTCGGCCTCGGTCCAGCTGATGCCGAATTCACGCCGCACGCACCATTCGGGGAAGAGCGCCAGCGCTGGCGCCAGCCCGGCCGCCTCGAAGAGCGGTGCGCCGGCGGCCAGCGCCGCTTGTTGATCGACCACCAGCGTCAGCAGCGCGCCGCGCATCAGGCCGTCGGCCTGGGCCGGCGTGGCGCCCTCCAAGGCCTTGGTCAAAGTGGGGATGCGATCCTGAGACAGGGCGCCGGATTCGGTGTGGTTGGTGTTCATAGCTGTGTTGGCAGGCCCGTGCTGAAGAACCCCTCATGGATAATCGATTCTACGAACCCGCTTGCGCGCCGCCCCTGCCGCAGCCCTCAGCCGCCCGCCTTTCAGCACCCCTGCCGCCCGCCCTTTTGTCTTCAATGCGCATCACACCGCTGGCCCTGGCGGCGGGCCTGCTCGCCAGCGGCGCAGCGGTCCGTGCCCAGCCTGTGGCCACCCCAGCAACAGCCGAGTTGCAGGCCAGCCCGCAGCTGCGGCCGCTGCCGCGCGGTGAAGCCGCGCGGGGCCTGCCCACTTTCTTGCAGGCCGACAAGCTGCGCATCCGGCCCGACATCGAAAGCGTGGCTGAAGGCAACGTTGAGTTCCGCCGCGGCGGGCTGCTCATCCGCGCCGACCGCCTGACCTACGACGACGCGCAAGACCTGGCCACCGGAACCGGCAAAGTCCGCGTCAGCCGCGACGGCGCCCGCTACAGCGGCCCTGAATTCCAGCTCAAGGTGCAGCGCTTCGAAGGCTATTTCCTGCAGCCGGAATTCGAGTTCCCACTGCTGGGCGCGGGCGGCCGCGCCGACCGCATCGACTTCCTGGACAGCGCGCGCTCGAAGGCCACTGCGGCCGAATACACCAGCTGCCCGCGCGACGGCGCGGAAGAGCCAGCCTGGCTGCTGCGCACCGACAGCGTCACCCTGGACCTGGACGCCAGTGAAGGCGTGGCCACCGGCGCGGTGTTGCGCTTCCAGGGCGTGCCCATCCTGGCCCTGCCGACCATGAGTTTTCCGCTGTCCGACGCACGCCGCTCGGGCTGGCTGCCGCCATCCGTCGAAAGTGACAACCGCAGCGGTATCGAGCTGGCGGTGCCCTACTACTGGAACATTGCGCCCAACCGCGACGCCACGCTGACGCCGCGCGTCATCACCCGGCGCGGGCTGGCATTGAACAGTGAATTCCGCTACCTCGAGCCCAGCATGCGCGGTTCGGTGGCGCTGGACTGGCTGCCCAACGACCGCATCGCCGGCCGTTCCCGCGAAGCCGTGCAGTGGATCCACGAAAGCAATTTCAGCGGCGGCGCTCGGGCCACCATCAACGGCGTTCGGGTGTCTGACGACGACTGGTGGAAAGACTATCCCAGCGCCACCCGTGGACTGACCACGCGCCTGCTGCCGCTGCGGCTGGGTTTGGAAAGGCCCTTCGACCTGTCGGGCGGCCAGGGCTTGGTCTATGCCCGCGTGTTGCGCTGGCAGGCGCTGCAGGGCTCGACCTCGGTCGTCGTCGCACCCTACGAACGCAGCCCGCAGGTCGGTGTGCGCCTGGGCGGCGCCTTCGCCGGCGACTGGGAATACACGCTGGAAAGTGAATTCAACCGCTTCACTTTGCCAACCGGCCTGGACGCGCAAGCCGGCCGGGTGGGCGGTGAACGCTGGCACCTGCTGGGCGGTCTGGCCCGGCCCTTCCGCGAGCCGGGCTGGTTCGTGGTGCCGCGGGTCAGCCTGAATGCCGCCACCTACAGCGACAGCGGCCTGCTGCCCACCAGCAGCACGCGGCGCACGCGCTACATCCCGACGCTGAGCGTGGACGCCGGCTTCGAGTTCGAACGCCAGACCGAGGCCTTCGGCCGCGCCCTGCGCCAGACGCTGGAGCCGCGCTTGCTGTATGTGCAGACGCCTTATCGCGAGCAGAGCCAGTTGCCGAATTACGACTCGGCGGCCAAGGACTTCAATTTCAGCTCGATCTACTCCGACAACCAGTTTTCGGGCGTCGACCGGGTGTCGGACACCCACCAGTTGACGGCCGGCTTCACCACCCGTTTCGTCGACGCCAACACCGGCGCCGAGGCCCTGCGCCTGGGTCTGGTGCAGCGCTATTTGTTCCGTTCGCAGCGCGTCACCGCGCAAGAAGACGGCACGCCCGATGGCACGCCGACCGACAAGCGCCTGTCCGATGCGCTGCTGCTGGGATCGACCAGCGTGCTGCCCGGCTGGACACTGGACGCTGCGCTGCAATACAGCCCCGAAATCCAGCGCTCGGTGCGCTCCATCATTGGCGTGCGCTACTCGCCAGGGCCTTTTCGCACCATCAGCACCACCTACCGCTTCACGCGCGGCCTGAGCGAGCAGATGGAAGTCGGCTGGCAGTGGCCGATCTGGTCGAGCCAGCCCGCCTCGGCGCGTGCAACGGGTGGTGGCGGCAGCAGCAGTTGCAGCGGCACTTGGTACGCCGTCGGGCGCATCAACTACAGCCTGAAAGACAGCCGCATCACCGATTCGGTGCTGGGCGCCGAGTACGACGCCGGCTGCTGGATAGGCCGCGTGGTGGCCGAGCGCCTGTCCACTGGGCTGAGTGAAGCCACCACCCGGCTGATGGTGCAACTGGAGCTGGTAGGTCTGTCACGCATCGGGTCCAACCCGCTACAGGTCTTGAAGGACAATATCCCTGGTTACCGCCTGCTGCGCGACACGCGCCGCAGTGGGTCGGCCACTGATGACCGGCAGACCGTTTCCTCCTATGACTGAATCTCCTATCCGCAGGTCTCCTTCGACGCCCGCCCCCTCCCACTGGGGCCGCTGGGCGCTGGGCGCCGCCCTGCTCAGCACCCTGCTGGTCGACGCCATGGCGGCGGCCGACAACCGGCCGGCGTTGCGCCCCGGCGACTACATCGCCGTCATCATCAACCAGGAACTGGTCACCGCCGGCGAGGTGGAGCGGCGCATCGAGCGCGCCATGGCCGACGCCGGGCGCAACGTGCAGTTGCCGCCCGAAGCGGAGTTGCGCAAGCAGGCCCTGGACGCGCTGATCGACGAACGCGTGATGATCTCCAGCGCCCGCGACAGCGGCATGCGCGTGGACGAAGCCGAGATCGACCGTGCGGTGCAGAGCATCGCCTCGCAAAACCAGATCACGATGGACGTGTTGCGTGAGCGCCTGCGCGCCGAAGGCACCGATTACGGCCGCTTCCGCAGCAATGTGCGCGACCAGATCATGATCGAGCGCCTGCGCGAGCGCGAAGTTCACGGCCGCATCAAGATCAGCGACGACGACATCGACCGCTATCTGGCGCAGCAAGGCGAGATCGCCAACGCCGACCCCGAAACCCAGATTGCGCAGATCCTGATCACCGTGCCCGACGACGCGAGCCCGGCCGTCATCGCCGCACGGCGCGCTGTCGCGCAAGGCGCGCTGGACCGCGTCAAAAAGGGCGAGGCTTTCGACGCTGTGTCCCGTGAACTGTCCGAGGACAGCAACAAGAAGAATGGCGGCGATCTGGGCCTGCGCCCGGCCTCCCGTTTGCCTGACGTCTTTGTCACCACCACCAAGCCGCTGAAGGCCGGCCAGGTCGCGCCCGAACTGCTGCGCACGGGTGCCGGCTTCCATGTGCTGAAGCTGATCGCCCGCAAGGAAGACGCGGCCGGTCAAATCACCCAGACCCGCGCCCGCCATGTGCTGTTGCGCACGTCGCCGCAGCTCAGCGCCGAAGTGGCCGCGCGCCGCCTGGCTGAGTACCGCAAGCAGATCGAAAGCGGCTCGCGCAGCTTCGAAGACATCGCCAAGCAGTACAGCGAAGACGGCTCGGCCGCCTCGGGCGGTGACCTGGGCTGGTCGTCGCCGGGCGTGATGGTGCCGGAATTCGAAACCGCGATGAACACGCTGCCGATCAATGGGCTGTCGGCGCCCGTGGTGTCGCGCTTCGGCGTGCACCTGATCCAGGTGCTGGAGCGCCGCGACACCACGCTGGAGCCCAAACAGCTGCGCGAACAGGCTCGCACGGCGCTGCGTGAACAACGCTTCGAGCCGGCCTACCTCGACTGGACCAAGGAATTGCGCGCCAAGGCCTACCTCGAGTACCGCGAGCCGCCGCAGTGAGCACCTTTTGAGCGCGAGCGGGCATGGCGGGCACCACGCCCGCAAGCGCTTCGGCCAGCATTTCCTGACCGACCACGCCGTCATCGACAGCATTGTGCGGGCCATCAACCCGCAGCCCGGCCAGCCGCTGGTGGAAATCGGCCCCGGGCTGGGCGCGCTCACCGGGCCACTGAAAGATCGCTGCAAGGCGCTGACCGTCATCGAACTGGACCGCGATCTGGCCGTTCGCCTGCGTCGGCAAGAGGGCCTGGACGTCATCGAAGCCGATGTGCTGACCGTCGATTTCGCGGCCCTCGCGGCGCGCCTGGGCGGCCCGCTGCGCGTGGTGGGCAACTTGCCTTACAACATCTCCACGCCCATCCTCTTCCACCTGCTGGCCAACTCAGCGCATGTGCAGGACCAGCACTTCATGCTGCAAAAGGAAGTGGTCGAGCGCATGGCTGCTGCGCCAGGCAGCAAGGACTACGGTCGGCTCAGCGTGATGCTGCAGTGGCGCTACCGCATCGAGAGCGTGCTGGACGTGCCGCCCGAGTCTTTCGATCCGCCGCCGCGCGTGGATTCGGCTGTGGTTCGCATGGAGCCGCTGCCGGTGGACGACAGCGTGGACGCCGCCAAGCTGAGCGCGTTGGTGGCGGTGGCCTTCTCGCAGCGACGCAAGATACTGCGCGGCACGTTGGGGCGCTGGATGGAGCAGCAGGGCATCGACATGCCCTTTGACCTGACGCGCAGGGCCGAACAAGTGCCCGTGGCCGAATACCTGGCCCTGGCCCGCCGTTCGAAATGAAAAAGGGCTCCTGACGGAGCCCTTTTTCTCAGGTGTGATCGCGCTTAAGCCGCGTTCAACCAGGCAGCGGTATCGAACGCGCTGCTCATCATCGGCATGTTCATCCCGAAATTGGGATTCGTTCCGTTCTTAGGCACAACCTTGGCAGCCGGTTTGGCTGCAGTCGTAGGGGCCACCTCAGTAGCCCGCTCCCATGACCCTGTTTCTTGGGAGCGGGCTACTGAAAAGAATAGAAACATCGGAACGGTATTCGCCGTTCACCCCAATATTCTGCGGCGTCGCGGAAGACTTCGAGCAATTGCTCGCGAGCTTCCCGGTCGAACCGTGCGTTATCGGGCAACTGTTCCAGTACGACCACAAAACCCGGCTGCTGGCCTGATTTGTGGACCAGATCGGTCATGCAATCGAACAGCGCATCCAGGTTCTTGCCGAAGTGGGCCGGAAACAGGAAAGACTGCGCAATACCTTCCAGCACATCCTGTTTGGACTGCGCGGAAGACAGATTGGCATACAGGAAATGCTGACCGGCGGTTTGCGCCGCCGACATCAGATCCTCAACGCGATACGCTCGAATGGCTTGTACGAGATTGGTGCGGATGGTCTGCAACTCCATGGTCGCGATCCTCCTTGCTGGGCGATGAAAAGATTCAGGAACGGTGTGACCGGTATTCATGGCGCGATGCGACGGAAACTCGCATAGTGGTCATCGGTGTAGTAACAAACTTCGGGTCTTGCTGGGGGTTCACCGCCGCAAACAATGCGACGCGCACCCCGGTCACGCGACCCCGGCGTCTTCACCGTGTATTCGTGGTAGTAACCCCGGTCTTTGCGCGGCAACTGGCGTTCGCGGTTGCCGAACGAGATGCCATCCTTGGGGTATGGAAAAGGGCCACCATTCAAAACCAGGCGGTGGGTTTCCTGCGCTTGAGCCGGCAATTCAGCCAAGTTGACCGTAGCCGTCGACGGCGCAGGAGCCTGTTCACGGGCCAGCGCGGCGGTCGCCAGCGATGCACCGGCCACCAAGCCAGCCACCATGGCAACGGCGACGCCCCACTTGCGCCCTTGCGCACCCACGGTCCGCACTAGCGGTAGGTCTGCCGACCCCAACACGGTCCGAAACACGGGTTAACCCTTGAAAACCAAACCGAAATGCTAACTGAACCCCCTTAAAAACTCAAGCGATTGCCCAAAAATGGGGCAGATACGAGGGGTATTAGTGGGCACTTACATGTGGGGTTGTGTGCAGGCGAAAAGTCAGGATGCAAGGCCTGACGCACGCCCCGCCTCAGCATCCGCCACCGTCAGTGCGGTCATGTTGACGATGCGCCGCACCGTCGCGCTGGCCGTCAGCACATGCACCGGCTTGTCGGCTCCCAGCAGCACCGGGCCGATGGCGATGCCACCGCCTGAGGCTGTCTTCAACAGGTTGTAGGCGATGTTGGCGGCGTCGATGTTGGGCAGCACCAGCAGATTGGCTTCGCCGTGCAGCGTGCTGTCGGGCATCACCCGCATGCGCGCTACAGCGTCCAGCGCGATGTCGCCGTGCATCTCGCCATCCACTTCCAGCCAGGGCGCCTGTTCGCGCAGCAGGGCCAGCGTGCGGCGCATCTTGAGGGCGCTGGGGTGGTCGCTGGTGCCGAAGTTGGAATGCGACAGCAGCGCGGCTTTGGGGGTGATGCCGAAGCGCATCATTTCCTCGGCGGCCATCACCGTGATCTCGCACAGTTCTTCGGCGGTGGGGTCGTCGTTGACATGGGTGTCGACGAGGAAGATCTGCCGTCCCGGCAGCATCAGGCCGTTCATGCAGGCATAGACCTGCACATCCTGCGGCGTGCTGGGGCTGCCGCCCTGGCGCTTGCCGATGACCTGGTCGATGTAGTGCAGGTGGTTGGCCGTGGTGCCCCAGGTGCCGCAGAGCATGCCGTCGACTTCACCCTTCTTCAGCATCATCGAACCGATCAGCGTCAGCCGGCGGCGCATCTCGATCTTGGCGACCTGGGCCGTCACGCCTTTGCGCTCGGTCATGCGGTGGTAGGTGGTCCAGAAGTCGCGGTAGCGGTGGTCGTTTTCGACGTTGACGACGTCGTAGTCCAGCCCTTCCTGCAGGCGCAGGCCGAACTTCTCGATGCGCTGGGCTATCACCGCCGGCCGGCCGATCAGCGTGGGCCGGGCCAGGCCTTCGTCCACCACCACTTGCACGGCGCGCAGCACACGCTCTTCTTCACCTTCGGCGTAGGCCACGCGCTTGTTCACGGCGGCCTTGGCTTGCGCAAAGATGGGCTTCATCGTCGTGCCCGAGGCGTAGACGAAGCTCTTCAGCTTCTCGCGGTAGGCGTCCAGGTCCTTGATGGGGCGCAGGGCCACACCTGATTCCAGCGCGGCTTGCG
>JAYVBO010000115.1:0-9945 GCA_043750435.1 Betaproteobacteria bacterium
CCTGCGCATGTCCAAGCTCAAGCATCTGCCAGCGCATCCTTTTGCCTCGGCAATGCCCAAATGAGATTGGTTCGTTCCACACGAAACGGCATAGAGCCCTTTCAAGGAATGCGAGGGAGGTGTCGAGGGCGGCATTCACGCCAGACTCAGCCAGAGAATTCGAAAGATCCGGATCCCCGCACCCAGCAGCGCGAGTGCAATCAGCGTCAGAACGGCGACGCGTGCGGAAAGCGGCTTGATGTAGTCCAGGGTGACATCGCGCAGACCAACCCACGCATGCGTCAGCAGGGCGCCTAAGAACAGGAAGGCGGCGACATTCACGCCGGGATGACCAACCCAGCTTTGCCAGGCTGGATAAGAGCGGGGCGGGTCGACCAGAAAATGCGCCAGCACGAAGCCGATGAAGGCCAGCATGAATAACGCACTCAGGCGCTGCACCACCCAAGGCGTGAGACCCCCGAAAGACTTTTTCACAGCATGACGCCTGCGGCAAGCAAGGCCATGACCACACCGCCGACGTTCACGCTCCAGGCGCTGCGACGCGCGTCGACCAGGTGCGAGCCCAAGCCGATGCACCCACCGGCACGGGTTGCGCTGGAACCAGAGTGTCTTGCGAGCGACGGCCAGCAGGCTGTCGAAGTCCTGATGCGGCATGATGGCCACGGGTTGACATGGTGGCGCGCTTGTCTTCACGCGCCGTCCTCAATGGGCGTTGTCCCCGTTGCCGGATAGGTCACATCCAGACCCTCGACGCGCGCGAATGACCTGAGGTTGAACTGGGAGTTGTGACGCGAGCGAGGAATGGTCCGGACGTCGATCACCTCGGCCACTTCGTTGGTCCAGAGCAGATCGATGAAATCCTCGATGTTCCGGTTCGAATGCCCGATGGTGAAGACCAGGCCATCGGGCAGCAATGACGTTGTGGCCGCTTGCATGGCCTCAGGCCCCATGAAGCAACAGGGTGACGAGCACACTCGAATCCTCGATGGCCACGAGGGCGTGCGACACACCGCCCGCCAGACACTTGAGGTCGCCTGGCCGCATGATGTCCCGCGTGGTGCCGATGGAAAATTCAACGCTGCCTTCGAGGCATTGCACCGTGAATTCGCCGACAACGCTGTGCTCGGGCATCTGCTTGCCGGCGAGAAGGACCATGCGAAACACTTCGAGGTGTTGCGTCTTGTACAGCGTGGAGGTCCGCGTCGCCTTGATCGCCTCGCCAAGCGGCCGGATGTCGATCAGTTCGCCCGACAAGGCATGGTGAATGGCCATTTCTCTATCCTCCTTGCTGAATTGTTGCCAGGGGTGGCGACGTGTCTGTGCGCTACCGAGCGCTGCCTAGATGGACGCGCCGCGAGTTGAGAACGAATGAACTTTGCAGGCCATGTTGGGTCCAGTTCATCGCCATTTCGATGCCGCCCACGGGACTGAGCGAGGCTGCCACCAACGTCGTCGGCCCGCCACCGTCAATCGCTGCATTGCCCGGCTGGCCGAACCGTTCACGTCTCGCCGGCATCGGTCAGACGGGCGCCATCACCGACCGCATGCATCGCGAGGCGCTCCGCCAGCGCGCCGCTCATCCGGCCAGCGTCGCGCAAGGTGTCGACGACCTTGCGCTGCGCGTCTAGCGCGCGCAGCAACGCGGGGCGGTGCTCGTCATGGCCGCCGAGCGTGCCCAGACGGGCGATGCCGATGCTGCCGGATGCCAGACGCGCGCCCAGCTCATCGCCCACGGATCGGGACGGCGCGCCCGGCTTCCCGGCCGCCTTCGCCGCCGCCATGCCGGCGCGGCGCGCACGCAGCCGCGCTGCGCGTTCCTCGCGCTGCTCGCGTTCGCTGTTGCCGACCTTCAGCCGTTCGACCAGCGGCAGCAGCGTTGCGCCCTGGACCAGCAGCGTGACAACGATGACGACCAACGTCAGGAAGATGATCGTGCGCCGGACATCGACATTGCCCTCAAAGCCCAGGCTCAGCGGAAGCGCCAGTGCCAGCGCGAGCGACACCACGCCGCGCATGCCGGACCACCCGAGCACGACTTGCTCGCTGAGCGTCGGCGTCGGGCCCGAAGCACCAAGCAGCGCTGCCAAGCGCGGCACCACCAGCATCCATGCCAGCCGCACGCCGATGACGGCGACGGACAGGATGGCCCCGGTGCGCAGCGCCTCCCAGCCGGGCCCGTCGACCGCGATCTCGCCGATCAAAAGACCCAGCAGCAAGAAGACCAAGGCGGTGCTGACGAAGCGCAGGAAGCTCCACACCGTGCGCGACGCCAGGCGAGCGACCGGCGACGACAGCCGCGCGGACGAGGACCGCAACATCAACCCCAGGGCGACGATCGCGACCGCGTCGTTGACCAGCCCTTCGCCCTCCAGGATCACCACCAGGCGGTGCGAAAGGCCTGTCTTGCCGGCAACGGCGGTGGCGGCAACCGGGTCAGGCGGCGCCAGGATGGCACCCAGCACAAAGGCGGCGGCCCAGCCCAGGCCCGCGTAGGCGTGGGCGATCACTGCGGCGATCCCGGTCGTGGCCAGTACCAAGCCGACGGCGAGCAGACCGATCGGCAGCAAATTGCGTCGGAACGCCTGCAGCGGTAACGCGTACGCGGCGGTCATCAGCAGCGGTGGCAGGGAGATCAACAGCACCAGGTCCGGCGGCATGCGGATGGCTGGCAGCGCCGGCACGAGGTGCCAGGCCGTGCCCACGCCGATGCCGACGGCAGCGAAGACGACCGGGGCTGGGATCGGCAGGTGCGGCGCCAGCAGCGCGGTTGCCAGCGTCAGGCCGAGCACGATGAAGGTCACGTCGACGCCCGTCATGTCAAGCCCTGCGCGTCGATGCCGGTGCCGGTGTCGGTCTCGTCGACGGATCGTGCGTACGTCATGTCGGCATCCTTGGGTTCACTCGATGCCGAGTCGCAGCGTTCGAACAGAGACGGTCCATGTCCGTACGCCTGCGCACCTTTCCAGGAATTGGGGCCTCGTGATGTGCGGTGGCGCACGGATGCGCGGGCTGCTGCAGGCTTACCGTGAAGCCAGACAGCTGAATTGGGAAATTGGGAAATCAGGAAATGGGCCTGACCATGCTGGCTGGTTCCAGCGCCGAGACGCATCTGAGTTTTCTTGATCCGCAAGGCCCGGTGGCAGCGGCCCAGCGCCATCACTTTGTCGACGTGCTGATCGTGTTGCTGGTGTTCGTCGCCATCCCCGTGTTTGTGTTGACCGCAGGGTTCCTGTGGCGTTACCGGTTCCGGGCCAAGTCATCGCGCTACGCGCCCAACTGGCATGACTCCGGGTTCCTGGAGATCGCTTCGTGGTCGGGTCCGGTGGTGATCGTGGCGATGCTGGCGATCATGGTCTGGCGCGATACGCAAGCGCTGGATCCCTACAAGCCGCTGGTCTCCGACCAAGCCGCGTTGCGCGTGCAGGTCATCGGCTACGACTGGAAATGGCTGTTCATCTATCCCGACGAGGGCATTGCCAGCATCGGCGTGCTGGCAATGCCCGTGGGCAGACCCATGGCGATGCAACTGACGTCGGCCACCGTGATGCAGGCCTTGCACATTCCTGCGCTGGGTAGCCAGATCTACGCCATGGGCGGCATGGTGACGCAGCTGCATCTGCAGGCCGACAGGCCCGGACAGTCGCTCGGCGAGAACAATATGTACAACGGCGATGGCTTTCATCAGCAACGCTTCACCGCGGTGGCGATGACGCCCGAGCGGTTCAACGCATGGGCCGCCGACATCCGCTCGAACGGCATGGCACTGAATGCGCAGAGTTTGCGAGTCATCTCCCAGCGCAGCACACACGCCGAATTGAGGGCCGCGCTTTCACAGCCCAGTTCGCTGGACGGACATCTGTATTTCAACGGCGCGACCGCGGCCTTGTTCCCTGCTGTGGTCATGGCCACCATGGCGGGCACGGCCGCGTTGCCGGCGAGCGCCAGGCAGGACCCAGCGAACGCCGCGGTGTGTACGGCACCTGAATCCTCCGTTACCGGAACACCGCGAGTGAAATGAATCTCGCCGACATCTTTCAGCATCCAGGGGGTCGGCTGAGTCTGGAATCGCTGCCGTTCTGGCAGATGCTGAACGATCCCACGCGAGGCAACGTCATCAATGGCCTCATCGGCACTGGCGCCGCCTCGGTGGTGGTCATCGGTGCGCTTGCCAGCATCGCGCTGATCACCAAGCACCAGAAATGGACGGTGCTGCGGACGGATTGGCTGACCAGCCCCGATCACAAGAAGATCGGCATCATGTATGTGGCGCTCGCGTTCGTGATGCTGATCCGGGCGCTGGCCGAGGCGGTGCTGATGCGGGCGCAGCAGATGTTCGGCCTGGACGGTGGCTTCCTGTCGCCCGAGCACTTTGCGCAATTGTTCAGCACCCACGGCACGATCATGATCTTCTTCGTGGCCATGCCGTTCCTCACCGGCATCATCAACTACGTGATGCCGCTGCAGATCGGCGCGCGTGACGTGTCCTTCCCCGTACTCAATGCCGTCAGCCTGTGGTTGACGGCGGCCGGCGCGGCATTGGTGATGGTTTCACTGTGTATCGGCAAGTTTTCCACGGGCGGCTGGTTCGGTTATCCGCCCTATACCGAGGCCAGTTTCAGCCCCGGCGTGGGGCCCGACTACTGGATATGGTCCCTCACGCTGGCCTCGCTGGCATCGACGCTCAGCGGCATCAACTTCGCTGTCACCATCTTCAAGCAGCGCGCGCCCGGCATGAAGCTGATGTTCATGCCCTTGTTCACCTGGACCGCCCTGTGCGCCGCCGTCCTGATGATCTTCGCGATGCCACCGCTGACGGTCGCCACGGCGCAGCTGGCGCTGGACCGCTATCTGGGCTTCCATTTCTTCACGAATGAGCTTGGCGGCAACATGATGAATTTCGCCAACCTCTTCTGGCTGTTCGGCCACCCTGAGGTCTACATCCTGGTCCTGCCTTCGTTCGGCGTGTTCTCGGAGGTCATTTCGACGTTTTCCGGCAAGGCGCTCTTCGGCTACAGGTCGATGGTGTGGGCCACCATGGCCATCGCGGTCCTGTCCTTCACGGTGTGGATGCACCACTTCTTCACGATGGGCCAGAACGCCAACCTCAACGCGGCTTTCGGCATCGCCTCCATGCTGATCGGCATCCCCACCGGCGTGAAGATGTATGACTGGATGTGGACCATCTTCCGCGGCCGCGTGCGATTCACCGTGCCGATGATCTACTCGATCGGCTTCCTCTACCTGTTCGTGCTGGGCGGCATCAGCGGCATCCTGCTGGCCAGCCCCACCATCGACTATCAGGTGCACAACACCGTGTTCCTGGTGGCGCATTTCCACAACGTGGCGGTCCCCGGCGCGCTGTTTGGCCTGCTGGCCGGCTACCACTTCTGGTTCCCCAAAGCGTTCGGCTTTCGCCTGGATGAACGTCTGGGCAAGGTGGCCGCGTACTGTTGGATCTTCGGCTTCATGCTGGCCTTCTTTCCGCTCTACGCGCTGGGCCTGATGGGCCTGCCCCGCCGCAGCGTTGCCTTTGCCGAGCCGTCCTATGTGCCGCTGGAAATCGCGGCCTTCCTCGGCGCGCTTCTGCTCACTGCAGCGCTGGTGGCGCTCGTCGCCCAGCTGTGGGTGTCGATCAAGCACCGCGACGAGAACCGCGTGTTTGCGGGCGATCCCTGGGACGGCCGCAGCCTGGAATGGTCGGTGTCGGCACCGCCGCCGGCCTACAACTTTGCAGTGATTCCGCAGGTCACCGGGCGCGATGCCTTCACGATCGCCAAGGAGGCCGGCAGGGCCTACCCGCTGCCGCTGGAACATGGCGATCTGGAATACAGCGATATCGAACTGCCGAGGAACAGCGCCATCGGTCCGGTGCTGGGCGCCATTGCCTTCGCGCTGGCGTTCGGGCTGGTCTGGCACATCTGGTGGCTGGTGATTCTGTTTTTCGTCGCGGCCATCGTGACGATGATCGTGCACGGCTTCGCGCGCGACACCACCCGCACCGTCCCTGCGCAGCAGGTGCAGCAGGACCATGTGCGCTGGCTCAACGCCGTGGCCGCTTCAAGGGCAATCGACCGCGGGGAGGAAGGCCAGCGCGCCAACCAGGGGCTGGCCGAACAGCGGCTTGCGGGGGCCTGGCGTGATTGATGAAGCCATCCAGCATCCCGGCCTGAACCTGGGGCCCGCCCACGGCCGCGACCACGAGGCGGCCGAGGCCCTGATGTTCGGTTTCTGGATCTTCCTGATGAGCGACGCCATCCTCTTCGGCATGGCCTTCGCCACCTACCTGACATCGGTCAACGCCACCGCCGGCGGCCCTGGGCCGCGCGCGCTTTACAGCATCCAGAGTGTCTTCATCCAGACCCTGCTGCTGCTGGCCAGCAGCTTCACCTTCGGCATGGCATCGCTGGCGCTGAAGTACCAGCACGGCACCGCGCGGCTGATCGGATGGTTGGCGCTGACGGGGGTGCTGGGCGTGGCCTTTCTGGGCTTCGAGCTTCACGACTTCGCATCGATGTTCGCCCAAGGCGGCGTACCGACCCGCAGCGGCTTCCTGTCCGCGTTCTTCGGCCTGGTGCCTTTGCATGGCCTGCACGTCCTGGGCGGCGGCATCTGGTTGATCTGCCTGATCGGCCAGCTGGCGACCTACGGGGTGGACCGCCAGGCCAAGCTCGGCGTCATGCGGCTCGCGCTGTACTGGCACTTTCTGGACATCGTCTGGATCGCGATCTTCTCGCTGGTCTATCTGGCGGGGCTGGCATGAAAGAGCAACAGCAGTTCGGCGGCGATGTGGCGCGGCGCAAGCGCGAGGAGCGCAAGGCGTTCAAGGGCTACGTCTGGGGCATCGCACTGGCGCTGGTGTTGACGCTGGTGCCCTTCGCGCTGGTGTTCTTCGCGCCGGGGCATGGGGCCGCAATGAAGGGCTGGCCACTGCTGAGCGTGATCGGCGCCTTCGCGCTGTTGCAAATCGTCGTCCACTTCCGTTTCTTCCTGCACATCGGCTTCCAGCGCCATCGCGAAGACCTGCAACTGATCCTGTTTTCGACGCTGCTGCTGGTCAGCATGGTGGCCGGCACCCTCTGGATCATGGCCAGTCTGGCGGTGCGCATGGCCCTGCCAGCGTCGAGCTGAAGGGTCGTCTGCATGGATGGCACAGGAATCCTGAGAAGACCCGACCCGAATCGCCGCATTCACGTTCGCTTCCTGATGGCACATCGATGGACAAAGCCGATTCGACCCCATCCGGCTTCGGCCGTTCGCAGTGGATTGCGACCGGGCTGCTGCTGGCGGTGCCTGTGGCGCCGATCCTCAAGTACGTCGTCCGGGCGCCGCCGGTCTGGATCTTCGCCGCTGGCGCCGTCGCCATCGCCGTGTTGGCCGACTGGATCCGGCGCGCCACCGAGCAGGCCGCCAAGAGCCTGGGCCCGGCCATCGGCGGCCTGATGACCGTCAGCTTCGGCAGCATCGCCGAGATCGTGCTGGCCTTGTTCGTGCTGGCCGCCGGCAACGCCGAAGTCGTCAAGGCCCAGATCACCGGGTCGATCCTGGGCACCAGCCTGCTGGGCCTGGGGTTGGCCATCGTCGTCGGCACCCTGGGGCGCGAGCAGCTGCGCTTCAAGCGCGAGCGGACGGCCCTGCTGTCGAGCCTGTTCATCCTCGTCGTGATCGCGCTGCTGTTGCCGGCCGCCTTCGATCTGGCGCAACGCACGCTCTCGGGTGCACCCAGGATGGTCGATGAGGTCGATCTGAGTCTGGGCGTGGCGATCGTCCTGCTGGCCTTGTATGCAGCCAATCTCGCCTACACCCTGGTCACGCACCGCGACGTCTTCGCGCCCGACGAGCCGCGCGACACCGAAGGCGCGTGGCCGATGGCGGTCTCGGTGGGCGTGCTCATCGGCGCCACCATGTTGGTCGCTATGGAGGCCGAGGCTGTTTCGGCGGCGCTCGAGGCCACCGCCGCCAGCCTGGGCCTGTCAGACATCTTCGTCGGCGTCATCGTGCTGGCCTTGATCGGCACCGCGTCCGACCTGGTGGCCGCCGTCTGGTTTGCCAAGCGCGGCAAGGTCGGGCTCGCGCTCAGCATCTGCGTCGGGTCGTCCATCCAGGTCCCATGGGACAGAGCAGCCTTTTGGGCACAAGCAAGGCACCCACAGAGGCCAAGGGTCGCGACACCCGGGCACTGGGGCCGAGTGACAACTCGGACAGCGGCAGCGACACCGTTGGCGTCGCCGACGCGCCGGGCACCGACCCGTTCGTGCCGGTCGACGTGGCGCTGGCCGACGACGCGCAGCACCCGCTGGAATCTCGCGCCGGCGCGCGGCCCGGCGCTGACAGCGACGCCGCCGGCACCGGGGAACGCCGAAGCGCCGCCGACGACCCCGGAGACCGCGCGGGCGCCGACATCTCGGCCCTGGGTTGATAACCACTGCCGAAGGTTTCGGCAGACGGGTTCGGCGCCACTCTGCTGCCGTTCAAGACCCCATGCTGACGGGCCGGTTTGGGATCCGCAGTTGCGAGAGTTGGCCGCCGCCGGTCGGAGCTCTAGAGACGCAACTCCAGGACATGAAACCTGGCGAGGTCACCACTTCGGCAAACTTGCTTGGAAGCCATCGTCCGGCAGCCTGAAGTATCGCGATCCCCCGCAGGCCCAAAAGTCCCTCGTGAGCAATTCGAACGACCTTGGGCTGTTGGTCACGCCTCGCCCACTGGCGCCTCATCCAAGGGGTAAGCGCTGTGGCCAGGCTTTACAGCCGTTCACACGAAGGTGGTGAACCGCGCCGCTGCGTGACCCGTTGAGGACAGGCGGGCCACTGAACGGCCCACGCGATCCCAAGGAGACCTTGACATGAACACACGCAAGTACGCGCTGGCACTGACTCTGCTGGTTGGCAGCTTGGCCGCTGGCGCTGCACAGGCCGGCGGCCCTTCGGTGCAATGGTCGGTGGACCTGATCACACCCACCATCCGCCTGCCCGGGCACGTGGTGCTGCCGCTGCCGCCGATTCCCGTGCCACGCGTCGTGGTGGTGCAACCCTACCGGGAAACCTTCTACCAGGAACCGCGCTACGAGCGAGGCGCTGTCAGGGCCTACGACAGGGGCTACGGCGGTGCCGACCGTGACGGCATCCCCGACCGCCGCGATGCCGGCTACTACCCGCGCTGGGACCGCGACGGCGACGGCGTGCCCAACCGCTACGACGCGCTCCCCGACGACCCGCGATTCAGCAGAGGCTGGCACGAGGCCCGGCGCGACTGGCGTGACGACCGCCGCCATGGGCACGATGACCGACGCGACGACCGCTGGGACGGGCACCGCGGCCACCGCGGCGACTGATCGCCCCAGGACCGCCCCGGGCAGCCCCAGGGCGGTGGTAACGCCCGACCCACCGGGCGCATGTGCCATCCCGCTCCACCCGACCCGCTGCGACGGTACGGGCACGATCTGCGGTAGCCTTCCCCATGGCAGCGCTTGCATGTGCCGCGCGCCATCGGCACTGCTCTGCTGCTGGCCGTCATCGGCGGTGGACTGGGCTGGACGGCCTGGTCCCTGAGCGACGACGCCGCAGCGCTCGTGGAGTCGCTGCCTGCAGCGTCCCAGAAGGTGCGCGAGGCCTGGCGCGCCCAGCGCGGCCTCAGTGAATCGGCGATCGACAAGGTGCAGCGCGCAGCGGTGCAAGTCGAACAGGCCGCGCAAGAAGGTACCGCCGCGAAGGCCTCGCAGCGCGGTGTCCAGCGCGTGAGCATCGAGCGCTCGCGCTTCGACATCAAGGACTGCCTGTGGGCAGGCACGCTGCGCGTTGCCGCCTCCATCGGGCAGGCCGTGGTGGTCTTCATCGCCTACTTTTTGATGCTCTCCGGCAACCGCTTCCGCCGCAAGATGGTGAGGATCGCCGGACCGGCCTTCACCCAGAAGCGCGTCACCGTGGAAGTGCTGGACGAGATCTCGGC
>JAYVBO010000116.1:0-4288 GCA_043750435.1 Betaproteobacteria bacterium
TCTTGTCCAGGAAGGCCTGCTCGGAAGCGTCCAGCCCCAGCACCGATTCACTGATCTCGGTGTTGATGTGCTCGACGGCCTTCAGCACGCCCTTGCCACCGTAGCGGCTCTTGTCGCCGTCACGCAGTTCGATGGCTTCACGACTGCCGGTGCTGGCGCCGGAAGGGACCGCAGCGCGGCCCATGGTGCCGCTTTCCAGCAGGACGTCGCATTCGACGGTGGGGTTGCCGCGGCTGTCGAGAATTTCCCGGCCGACGATGTCAACTATGGCGCTCATTCGATTCCTCGGAAGTGACTGAATTCTGGGTAGGCAAGGTAAGGATGTTCAGACCGGCGGCGCGTCCACGCCTTCGACCACCACCATGTTGAAGCAGGCCGTGGTGCCTTGGCGCAAGGCGCGGGCAGCCACATAGCCGGGGCTGTCGTACATGGCCTGAGCCTGTTCGATGCTGGGATAACGCAGCACGGTCAAGCGAGGCGGCGCCCAGTCGCCTTCCAGCACCGCGCTGCGGCCGCCGCGCACCAGATATTCGCCGCCGAAAGCCTGCACCACTGCCGGTGCGGCTTCCATGTAGCGTTTGAACAGGGCGGGGTCGGTGACTTGCGATTCGACGATCAAATAGGCCATGGGCATGTGGTGTCCTTCAGCAGCCGAAGTCGTTCTCAAGCAGCGGCTGTTGCTTGACGACGCGGTCCAGCGCCACCAATTGCTCCAGCAGCGCCTTCATGCGCTTCAGCGGCACAGCGTTGGGGCCGTCGCTCATCGCGTTGGCCGGGTCGGGATGGGTTTCCATGAACACACCGGCCACGCCCACGGCGATGGCCGCGCGGGCCAGCACCGGCACGAATTCGCGCTGGCCACCACTGCTGGTGCCCTGGCCGCCGGGCAACTGCACGCTGTGCGTGGCGTCGAAGACCACCGGCGCATTCGTCTCGCGCATGATGGCCAGGCAGCGCATGTCGGACACCAGGTTGTTGTAGCCGAAGCTCACGACGCGTTCGCAGGCCATGAACACGTCTTCGGGCAGGCCTTTTTCGCGCGCGGCGGCACGGGCCTTGTCGATGACATTCTTCATGTCGTGGGGCGCCAGGAATTGCCCCTTCTTGATGTTGGCCGGCTTGCCGCATTGCGCCACGGCGCGAATGAAGTCGGTCTGCCGGCACAAGAAGGCCGGCGTCTGCAGCACGTCCACCACCGCGGCCACGGCAGCAATCTGTGATTCGTCGTGCACGTCAGTCAGGATGGGCACGTTCAGTTCGCGCTTCACCTTGGCCAATATTTCCAGGCCGCGTTCCATGCCCGGGCCGCGAAAGGTGGTGCCGCTGCTGCGGTTGGCCTTGTCGTAGCTGCTCTTGAAGATGAAGGGGATGCCCAGGGCACTGGTCATTTCCTTCAATTGGCCGGCCACGTCCATTTGCAACTGTTCGCTTTCGACCACGCAAGGGCCGGCGATCAGAAAGAAGGGCTGGCTCAGGCCAACGTCGTATCCGCAAAGCTTCACAAGTGGATCCTTCAGGCGGCGCGCTGCTGGTGGTCGAGCGCGGCCTTGACAAAGCTGCTGAACAGCGGGTGGCCGTCCCAGGGCGTGCTCTTGAATTCCGGGTGGAATTGCACGCCCATGAACCAGGGGTGCACGGTCTGCGGCAATTCGACAATTTCCGTCAAGCGCTCGCTTTGCGTCAATGCCGAAATCACCAGGCCGGCTTGTTGCAAGCGGTCCAGGTAATTGACGTTGGCTTCGTAACGGTGGCGGTGGCGTTCGGTCACGACCGGGCCGTAGATCTGGTGGGCCAACGTGCCGGGTTTGACGTCCGAGCTTTGCGCGCCCAGGCGCATGGTGCCGCCCAAGTCGCTGCTGGCGCTGCGCTTCTGGATGCTGCCGTCGCGGTCTTGCCACTCTTCAATCAGGGCGATCACCGGGTTGGGGCCGTCGGGCTCGAATTCGGTGCTGTTGGCATTCGTCAAGCCCGCCACATGGCGCGCGTATTCGATGGTGGCCACCTGCATGCCCAGGCAGATACCCAAGTAGGGCACCTTGTGTTCACGGGCGTATTGCACCGCCACGATCTTGCCTTCGATGCCACGCTTGCCGAAACCGCCCGGCACCAGGATGGCGTCGAAAGCCGCCAACTGGCTGGCGGTTTCCTGCGTCAGCGACTCGGCGTCGACGTATTCGATTTCCACCTTGGCGTGGTTGTGGATGCCGGCATGGCGCAGTGCCTCGTTCAGCGATTTGTAGCTGTCCGACAGGTCGGTGTACTTGCCGGCCATGGCTATCTTCACGGTGCGCTGCGGGTGTTCCACTTCATGCACCAGCGCGTCCCAGCGGCGCAGGTCGGCCGGCTTGGTGAGCAACTGCAACTTCATGCAGATCATCTCGTCCAGGCCCTGCTCGTGCAGCATGCGCGGCACTTTGTAGATGGTGTCCACGTCCCACATGCTGATCACCCCGTGCAGTTGCACATTGGTGAACAGGCTGATCTTCTCGCGCTCGTCGTTGGGGATGGCGCGGTCGGCGCGGCACAGCAGCACGTCGGGCTGGATGCCGATTTCGCGCATCTTCTGCACCGTGTGCTGGGTCGGCTTGGTCTTCAGTTCGCCGGCCGTGGCGATCCACGGCACATAGGTCAGGTGCACGAAGGCCGTGTTGTTCGGGCCCATCTTCAGGCTCATCTGGCGCACGGCTTCCAGGAAGGGCAGGCTTTCGATGTCGCCCACCGTGCCGCCGATTTCCACGATGGCCACGTCCAGATCGGGCGTGGCGCCGCGCTTCACGAATTCCTGGATTTCATTGGTGACGTGCGGTATGACCTGCACCGTCTTGCCCAGGTAGTCGCCACGGCGTTCCTTCTCCAGCACGGTCTTGTAGATCTGACCGGCGGTGAAGTTGTTGGCCTTCTTCATCCTTGTCGTGATGAAGCGTTCGTAGTGGCCCAGGTCGAGGTCGGTTTCGGCGCCGTCGTCGGTGACGAAGACTTCACCGTGCTGGAAGGGGCTCATGGTGCCCGGATCCACATTCAGATACGGGTCGAGTTTGATCAGGGTGACCTTGAGGCCGCGGGACTCCAGGATGGCTGCCAGCGATGCCGCTGCGATGCCCTTGCCCAGTGAAGAAACCACGCCGCCGGTCACGAAAATGAACTTGGTCATTGCGTGCAGCACCTGCGGCGAAGCGCGGTGCTGTGGTGGGAAATCGTGAGTATATCGGTGGGGGGTGTCGGCAGAGCGCCAACCCGGGCTTTCCTCCTACACTGGCGGCATGCGCTTGGGTTTCCGTTCCGCACTGATGTGGCTGCTGCTACTGGCTTTGCCCTTGCAGGGTTTTGCTGCGGCCACCTTGCTCAACTGCGGCCCCAATCACCACCGCGTGGTGGTGGCTGCGGCCGGGGTGGCTGACGCTGCGGCCGCACATGTACACGCGCAAGGCAGTCACGACATGCAAGCAGACATGCATGCAGAGCTGCACGCAGACCAGGACGCAGACCAGGGCGCAGACCAGGGCGCGGGCACGCCGGCAGAGAAGGTCGCGGCTTCCAAGTGCAGCGCTTGTGCCGCCTGTTGCCTGGGCGCGGCCTTGCCGACGGCCACATCGCTGGTGCCTGCATTTGCGCCGGCCATCTCACCCGCTGTTTTCGTGGCCACGCCCCACGTGGATGTCATGTCCGACCGGTTGGACCGACCACCCCGGTTGCACGCAGTCTGACTGACGCCGCCCGCGCAGCACACGCGGGCCATCCATCGACCGTTGCCGGCAGCTACCCAGGCGCCGGCCACCGAGGCGAGGTTCTCCATGTTTGTGAAAGCCAAGGCAGCGCTGCTGCCGCTGTGGGCCGTGCTCGGCCTGCCCCTATTGCCCCTGTTGCCACTTGCTGCCTTCGCGCAGACAGCGGCCCCTGCGCCGACTGCGGCCAAGCCCAGCGGCGTGCGCCCTGATCCGGCTGACGCGCAGGCCGCCGTGCCGCCGGTGCGCTACGTCTCGCCCTTGCACGCCTACCAGGGGCAAGCCGAAACGCCGGTCGCGCCTTGGCGCGCCAGCAACGACCAAGTCAGGCAGCGAGGTGGCTGGCGGAGCTACGCCCGTGAATCGGCGGCACCCGACGTGGCCGCCCCCGCCGCTCGGCCCGCTGCTGCGGCTGCTGCGGCTTCCGCAGCAAACGGCGGCCACACCGGCCATGCCGGCCACGAGATGAAATGAGGGAACCTTGATGAACACCTTGTTTCCCATATGGCCCCGCGCCATGCCCCGGCCGCGCACCGGTTCGCAGGGCCGACTGGGCCGCGTCGCCG
>JAYVBO010000117.1:0-4286 GCA_043750435.1 Betaproteobacteria bacterium
TGCGTGTCAGCGTGGCCACCATCGCGGCCGACGGTGATTTCTCAGCCTGGCCCGACACCGAGCGCTGGTTCGCGGTGGTCGACGGCGCGGGGGTGACGCTGGCCCTGCCCGACGGCGAAGTGACCTTGCTCAGTGGCGACCCACCGCAGCGCTTTTCAGGCGCAGCGGCACCCGGCTGCAAGCTGCTGGACGGCCCGACGCAAGACTTGAATTTCATGGTGCGCCAAGGGGGCGACAGCCCAGGCGGCATCGGCGACATGCGCCGCGCCTACCCCGGCAGCCGGGCCAGCGCTTTTGCGGCTTGGCGCGGCCTGTACGCGGCCGACGCGCTGATGCTGGAAATGGACGGCGCCGTGATGCCGGTGGCCGCCGGCACGCTGCTGTGGCTGGCCACCGAACAGGCCGTCGGCTGGCAGGTGCAAGGCGGCGACGCGCGCGCCTGGTGGCTGAGTTGGCGGGCGCGATGAGCACAGCCGGCGCCAGCACCACGCTGTGGCGCAACGCGCGGCTGGCCACTTTTGCCGATGCCACGGGCTGGGGTTGGACCGTGCACGGCGTGCTGCGGGTTGAAGGAGCGCGCATCAGCTGGGTTGGCCCGGAGGACGACTTGCCGGCAACGGCCAGCGCCGAGGTCGAACACGACTTGCACGGCGCGCTGGTCACCCCCGGCCTCATCGACGCCCACACCCACTTGGTCTACGGCGGCAGCCGCGCAGCCGAATTCGAACTGCGCTTGCAGGGCGCCAGCTACGAGCAAATTGCGCAGGCCGGCGGCGGCATCCGCAGCACGGTGGCCGCCACGCGCGCAGCCAGCGATGCGGCGCTGTTCGACAGCGCCGTGCAGCGGGCCCGCGCCTTGATGGCCGAGGGCGTGACCACGTTCGAAATCAAATCCGGCTACGGCCTGACGCAGGCCGACGAAGCGCGCTGCCTGGCCGTCGCCCGCCGCCTGGGCCGTGAACTGCCGCTGACCGTGCGCACCACTTCGCTGGCCGCGCACGCCCTGCCACCTGAATACGCCGGGCGGGCCGACGACTACATCACGGCAGCCTGCAGCTGGCTGGCCGCGCAACAGACCGCCGGCCTGGTCGACGCGGTGGACGCCTTCTGCGACAACATCGGCTTCACGCCGGCGCAAACCGAACGCATCTTCCAGGCCGCGCGGGCGCTGGGCCTGCCGGTGAAGCTGCATGCCGAACAGCTCAGCGACCAGGGCGGCGCCGCGCTGGCCGCGCGCTACGGCGCGCTGAGCTGCGACCACCTGGAACACCTGTCAGCGGATGGCATGGCCGCGATGCGCGCTGCGGGCACGGTGGCCGTGCTGCTGCCCGGCGCCTATTACTTCCTGCGCGAAACCAAGCTGCCGCCGGTGGCCGCGCTGCGTGCGGCTGGCGTGCCCATCGCCATCGCCACCGACCACAACCCCGGCAGCTCACCCTGCTTGAGTTTGCTGCTGATGCTGAACATGGCCTGCACGCTGTTTCGCCTGACACCCGAAGAAGCCTGGCGCGGCGTGACGGTGAACGCGGCCCGCGCTTTGGGCCTGGCCGACCGTGGCACCCTAGCGGCCGGCCAGCGCGCTGACTTCGCCGTGTGGGACGCCGAACACCCGCGCGAACTGGCCTATCGCTTCGGCCACAACCCCTGCCGCCGCGTGGTTTGCGGCGGTGTTGAAAGGCCGGCGACATGATCGACACCCTGACCCACACGCTGCACCATGGCCGCACCCCGCTGCTGATCAGCGCGCCGCATGTGGGCACGCTGATTCCACTTGACCAGCAGCACCGCTACACCGAGCGATCGCTGCAGGTGGAAGACACCGACTGGTTTCTGGACCGCCTGTATGCCTTCGCCCAGGACCTGGGCGCCAGCTTCATCGTGCCGCGCCACAGCCGCTACCTGATCGACCTGAACCGCCCGCCCACCGACGCGCCGATGTATGCCGGGCAGAACAACACCGGCCTGTGCCCGACCCAGCACTTCACCGGCGACCCGATCTACCGCGACGGGCTCGCGCCCGACGCCGCCGAGATCAAGCAACGCGTGGCGGTCTACTGGCGGCCCTATCACGACGCCTTGCGCGAAGAGACCGCGCGCATCCGGGCCGCGCACGACCACGTGGTGCTGTTCGACGCTCACAGCATCCAAAGCGAACTGCCCTGGCTGTTCGAAGGCCGGCTGCCGCACATGAACCTGGGCACGGTGGAAGGCCGCAGCTGCGCGCCCACCCTGCGGGCCGCGCTCGCGGCGGTGTTCGAGGCGCAAGGCGACTACAGCCACGTTGTCGACGGCCGCTTCAAAGGCGGGCACATCACGCGGCACTACGGCAACCCGGCGCAGGGCGTGCACACCGTGCAGCTGGAAATGTGCTGGCGCGCCTACATGGACGAAACGCCGCCTTACCGCTGGCACGAAGCGCGCGCCGCCGCCGTCACGCCGCTGCTGCGCGCGCTGGTGCAGACGATGCTGGACTGGCACCCGGCATGACCGCCTACGGCGCCGGGCGGCTGCTGTGGGCGCCCAGGGCCTGGGTGGGCGGTCGGTGGCGCGAGCGCGTGGTCTTGCGGGTGGGCGCCGACGGCCACTGGGCCGAGATCAGCCCCGATCAAGCCGCGCCCGACGCGGCCGAACACATAGCCGGCGACGGGCTGCCAGGTCTGGTCAACGCCCACAGCCACGCCTTCCAGCGTGCCTTCGTGGGTTTGGCCGAACGCCGCGACAGCGCCGATGACGATTTCTGGTCCTGGCGCGACCGCATGTATGGCGTGGCGCTGCGTATCACGCCTGACCAATTGCGCGCGGTGGCGGCGCAGCTGTATGCCGAACTGCTGGCCGGTGGCTACACGCAGGTCTGTGAATTCCACTACCTGCAACACGCTGCCGACGGCAGCCACTACGCCGACCCGGCCGAGATGTCGCAGGCCCTGGCCGACGCCGCGGCCGACGCGGGCATCGGCCTGACGCTGCTGCCGGTGCTCTACGAACGCGCCGGCTTCACCCAGCCCGCTCTGCGCAGCGACCAACGCCGCTTCGCAGCGGGCGTTGACGCGGTGCTGGCCCTGCAAGCCGCCATCCGCCGCCCGCTGGTCAACAGTGGCGTGGCGGTGCATTCCCTGCGCGCAGCCACACCGGCTTCGCTGCGCGCGCTGGCCGAACGCAGCTGCGGGCCGCTGCACATCCACGTCGCTGAACAGGCGGCCGAGGTGGGCTACTGCGTCGCGGCCACCGGCCTGCGACCCATCGAATGGCTGACGCGCTACGCCACGCTGGACCCGCGCTGGCAGCTGGTGCACGCCACGCACAGCACGCGGCCCGAGATCGAAGCCGTCGCAGCCAGCGGCGCCGGGGTGGTGCTGTGCCCCGCCACCGAGGCCAACCTGGGCGACGGCCACGCCGACCTGCCAGGCTGGTTGGGCGCCGGCGTGCCGCTGGCGCTGGGCTCGGACAGCCAGGTCGTGCGCAGCTGGCCCGAAGAGGTGCGCTGGCTGGAATACGGCCAGCGCCTGGCGCTGCGCCGGCGCAATGTGGCCGCCGCGCCCGGCACGCAGCCGGCCAGCGCCGCACGGCTGTTCGAAGCCTTGCGTGCGGGCGGTAGCGCCGCTGCGGGCCAGGCGGCCTGGGGCTTGACCCGCGGCGCGCGGGCCGACCTGCTGGTGCTGGACACGCGCCAACCCGGTCTGCTGGGGCTGCCGCCGGACCACCGGCTGGACGGTCTGGTCTTCGGCGCGCCGGCCCAGCCCTTTTCGCGCGTGATGGTGGCCGGGCAGTGGTGCGCGCTGCACCGCCCTGAATTGGCTTTGCGTTTCGAGTCGGCGATGCAGGCACTGTGGCCGGACGAGCGTGCGTTAACGAACGGAAACGCTTGAGATCAGCGCCTACCGTGGGGTCTGTGTTCGCCCGAGCCCCAGATGCACAAATTCCAGCGCCTGATGCCAGGCGCGGCCCGCCGGCATCAGGGCCGGCTTGGGCCCATGCACTGCGTCAGAAGTCGTTGTAGTTCGTGCCGTAGAAGCGGTGCACCCCGGTGGCCCTCGTCTTGTCGGCCATGGCCGGCCAGTGATCCTTGTCGAAGCCCGGGGCATCGGCGAGCTTGTCCTTCTGCACGCTCAGCGTGAAGCGCTTGTTCACGGTGTCCAGCATCAGCGCCGACCAGGGCACGGCGAACAGCTTGTCGCCCATGCCCAGCAGGCCGCCGAAAGACAGCACGGCGTAGGCGATCTTGCCGGTGGCCATGTCGATCATGAATTCCTTGATGTCGCCCAGGTCTTCGCCCTGTTGGTTGTAGA
>JAYVBO010000118.1:0-9935 GCA_043750435.1 Betaproteobacteria bacterium
GCCTTCCGCGAACGCTATGCCGCCTTGGCGCGGGAACAGGAGGCGACCTTGTTGAACAGCCTGGCCAGCAGCGGTGCCGACGTGCTGGAACTGGCCACCGACGACGATTTGCTGGCCGCGCTGATGCGCTTTGCCGACCTGCGCCGCCAGCGCGCACGGCTGAAAGTGCCGCGGCGCTTTCCCCACACCCTGCAGCGCGGTGCGCCCTTGGAAGGAGCGGCCGCATGAGCCTGATCTGGCCGAACCTGCTGTGGCTGCTGGCACTGTTGCCGCTGCTGGTGGCGCTGTATTTCTGGCTGCTGGCGCGCAAGCGCAAGACCACTGTGCGGGTGGCCAGCATCGCCATCGCCAAGCTGGCCGTGGGCAAGGGCCCGGGCTGGCGCCGCCATGTGCCGCCGCTGCTGCTGTTGCTGGCCCTGGCCACGCTACTGCTGGCCGTGGCGCGGCCCACCGCCATACTGACTTTGCCTCTGGCCGAACGCACCATCATGCTGGCCATGGACGTGTCGGGCAGCATGCGCGCCGAAGACGTCAAGCCCAACCGGCTGGTGGCCTCGCAGGAAGCTGCCAAGGCCTTCGTCAACAAGCTGCCGCGCGAGGTGCGCGTGGGCGTGGTGGCCTTCGCCGGTACCGCCGCTGTGGTGCAGGCGCCCACGGCCAGCCGCGAAGACGTCATCAAGGCCATCGAGCGCTTCCAGTTGCAGCGCGGCACGGCCACCGGCAGCGGCATCATCCTGAGCCTGGCCACGCTGTTCCCGGAAGAAGGCATCGAGATCCAGCACATCACCGGCCAGCGCAACTTTCCGGGCAAAGACATCGGCGCCAAGAAAGACGCGCCGCCGCGCACGCCGGTCGCGCCCGGCAGCTACAACTCGGCCGCCATCATCATGCTGACCGACGGCCAGCGCACCACCGGCCCCGACCCGCTGGACGCCGCCAAGATGGCCGCCGACCACGGCATCCGCGTCTACACCGTGGGCGTGGGCACCACCACCGGCGAGACCATCGGCTTCGAAGGCTGGAGCATGCGGGTGCGCCTGGACGAAGCCACGCTGAAGAACATCAGCCTGCTGACCCACGGCGAATACTTCTACGCTGGCACCGCCGAAGACCTGAAGAAGGTCTACGAAAGCCTGTCGTCACGCATGGTGGTGGAACGCAAGGAAACCGAAGTGACGGCGCTGTTCGCAGCCGCGGGCGCGCTGCTGGCGCTGCTGGCGGCGGGGCTGTCGCTGTGGTGGTTCGGGCGGGTGGCCTGACGGCCTGACCGCCTGACGGTCAGGCGGCAGCGCCCCGCTCAGGACGCGCTGGCCTCGACCATCATCTGCACGCGCTGCTTGCCGTTCCAGACGTCAACGCTCAAGCGGTAAGCCAGGCGCGCCGTGGCCGGCAACGGTTCGGTGCGGCTGAACCAGATGGCGTCGCGCTCGGTGCCCTGGTGGCGCAGGCGCAACTTCAGGTGCTTTTCGCCGACCAGGCGTTGCTGCAGCACCTGCACCTCGTCGCAGAACACCGGCGCTTCGAAGCCCTGGCCCCAGACCTGGGCGTCCAGCAAGGCCACGGTCTGGACGTTGAACCATTCCAGCGGCAGCGGGCCGTCGGTGCGCAGCGTGCGGGTCAAGGTTGCGGCGTCCAGCCATTCGACGGCGACGGCGCGCAAAGCGCTGTCGAACAAGGCCAGGGGGCCGTCATCGCCCACATCGCCCAGCGTGCAGCCGGCGGCCATGGCGTGGCCGCCGAAACGCAGCAGCAAGCCGGGGTGGCGCTTGGCCACCAGGTCCAGTGCGTCGCGCAAATGGAAGCCGGGGATGGACCGGCCCGAGCCTTTCAAGTGGCCGTCGGCACCGCGCGCGAAGACGAAAGTCGGCCGGTGCAGGCGGTCTTTCACGCGGCCGGCGACGATGCCCACCACGCCTTCGTGGAAGCTCTCGTCGAAGAGCGCCACCGAGGGCGGCGCCGGCGGCGCATCGGCAGCCTCGTCGGCCGGCATCAACTGCTGCAAGGCCCGTTCAGCCAGCTCACGCATGCCGGCTTCCACCTCGCGGCGTTCGCGGTTGATGGCGTCCAGTTGCGCGGCCAATTCGTGCGCCAGCGCGGCGTCGTCGGTGCACAGGCAGGTGATGCCCAGCGTCATGTCGGCCAGCCGCCCGGCGGCGTTGATGCGCGGGCCCAAAGCGAAGCCGAAATCGAAGCCCGCAGCCTGGCTGGCGTCGCGCCCGGCGGCCTGAAACAACGCGGCGATGCCCGGCTGCATGCGCCCGCTGCGAATGCGCTTCAGGCCCTGCGCCACCAGCCGGCGATTGTTGGCGTCCAGCTTGACCACGTCGGCCACGGTGCCCAGGGCGACCAGGTCGAGCAGCGTGTCCAAACGCGGCTGTGCCGCGCTGTCGTAGGCGCCTCGCGCGCGCAGTTCGGCCCGCGTGGCCAGCAGCACGTAGAACATCACACCGACCCCGGCGATGGCCTTGCTGGCGAAGCTGCAGCCGGGCTGGTTGGGGTTGACGATGACCTCGGCGTCGGGCAATGAAATCGCACCATCGATCACCGCCGGCAGGTGGTGGTCAGTGACCAGCACCTGCAGGCCGCAAGCCCGCGCGTGGGCCACGCCGGCGTGGCTGGCGATGCCGTTGTCCACGGTGACCAGCAGGTCCAGGCCCTGCGGATAGCGGGCCCGTGCCAGGTCCACGATGGCCGGCGTCAGGCCGTAGCCGTGGACGGCGCGGTCGGGCACCACATAGCCGACGTTGCCGGGCGCAGCGCCCAGCAAGGCCAGGCCGCGCAGGGCCACAGCGCAGGCGGTGGCGCCGTCGCAGTCGTAGTCGGCGACGATGCAGATGCGCTTGTTGTTGGTGATCGCATCCGCCAGCAAGCGGCCAGCTTCGGCGCTGCCTTTCAGCGTTTCGGGCAGCAGCAAGCGGCCCAGGCTGTCGTCCAGTTCGTCAAACGCTCGCACGCCTCGTGCGGCCAGCAAGCGGGCCAACAACGGGTGCACGCCGGCCTGTTCCAGCGCGTAGCTGATGCGCGGGGAGACCTCACGGGTTTGCAGAATCACAGGCTCTCCAGCAGCGGCTGCACGGCCGGCGCGGCAAACAGTTGGCGGGCGCGCCGCAGCAGGCTGCGCGGCGCGGGCTCGAAGGTAGCCGCGCCGCGTTCGCCGCACAGGGTTAGGCGCAGGGCCGCGCCATGTTCGCCCCGTTCGCCCCGTTCGCCCCGTTCGGCACGCTGCCGCAATTCAGCCAGCGGGCCGGCGTCCAGGGTGTCCCAGGCCTTGACCCAGGCCGCCCAGTCGTCGGCCAAAGCGGGGGCGCGCAGGCGGTTGTCGGTGGTCGGCTCGGCACCGGTCACGGCCTGCGCAACGCCACAGCCGCTGAGCCAGAAGGAATTGATGGCCAACAGGCCCTGCGCCTCGCGCTGGTCGTTCAGCGGGTGGGTGTACAGCACCATTTGCACCTCGCTTTGCAGGCGGCGTATGGCTTGCAGCGCGGGGGCGGTGCCCAGCCAGACATCGACGTTGCGGCCAATGACGCGGTCCAGCGCAGCCGTGGCCAGTTGCGCCAAGCTTTCGTGGGCGACATACCAGCGCAGCGGCGCGGCGTAGTGCAGCGCGTAGCCCGCGCTCGTGAACAGTTCCTGCACCGCAGCCAAGCAGGTCCGTGAGGCGGCCTCATCCAGCATCAGCGCGGTCGGGTCCAGCAGGCTGACCTGGTCGGTGCCCAGATGCCAGTGCGCCGGCGTGATCAGGCCCCAGGCCAAATCGCCCACCGCCACGCCCTCGGCCTGCGCCTGCAGCGCCGCCCAGGGCAGTTGCCCGCTGCAGCCCTGCAGTCCCAGCGCCCGGGCCCTGGCGCGTTCGTGCGGCGGGCTCAGGCTCCATTCGTCGGCGGTATCGCGCTCGACCTCGGTCCAACGCCCCAGCAGCGCCTGCAGGTGGGGCAGGCGCAGCGTGGCGCTGGCTTGCCGGCCGGCCTCGGACAAGGGCGCGGCATACGGAATCATCAGGTGCATGACCGGATTATCCGGGGCGGCCGCACCCGTCCGTTAGCATCCCTGCGCCATGAATAGCGCTTTGGAAATCACCCCCGCATGAACCTGCCTTTCGAGTGGCAACTGGGCTGGCGCTACACGCGCGCCGGCCGCGCCGGCCGCCGCAACGGCTTCATCTCCTTCATCAGCGCGGCCTCCATGCTGGGCATTGCGCTGGGTGTGGCGGCGCTGATCATCGTGCTCAGCGTGATGAACGGCTTCCAGAAAGAAGTGCGCGACCGCATGCTCAGCGTCATCGCGCACATCGAGGTCTTCGACGCTGGCGGCGGCGCGCTGCCCGACTGGCAGGCCACGGCCGCCGCCGCGCGCAAAGACCAGCGCGTCATCGGCGCCGCACCCTTTGTGGCCGCGCAGGCGCTGGTCGGCCGCGGCGACGAATTGCGCGGTGCTGTCGTGCGCGGCATCGACCCCGCGCTGGAAGGCCAGGTCACTGACCTGGCAAATACGCGGGCCCCTTTGATGGCCCAGTTGAAGGCCGGCGAATGGAACATCGTGCTGGGCGTCGAACTGGCGCGCATGTTGCGCGCCCAGGTTGGCGACAAGGTCACTATCGTCGCCCCGGGCGGCCAGACCACGCCGGCCGGCGTGGTGCCACGCCTGAAGCAGTTCACCCTGGTCGGCACCTTCGAGGCCGGGCACTACGAATACGACAGCGGTCTGGCGCTGATCCATGTGGACGACGCCGCGCGGCTGTTTCGCGTGGAGGGCCCGATGGGCGTGCAACTGCGCCTGAGCGACGTGCAGGGCGCGCGGCAGATCGGCGGCGAACTGCAGCAGAGCCTGGGCCCGGCCGTCACCGTGCGCGACTGGACGCGCACCAACCGCAACTGGTACGACGCGGTGCAGATTGAAAAACGCATGATGTTCATCATCCTGACGCTGATCGTGGCCGTGGCCGCCTTCAACCTGGTCAGCACGCTCGTAATGACGGTGACCGACAAGCGCGCAGACATCGCCATCCTGCGCACCCTGGGTGCCAGCCCGCACAGCGTGATGGGCATCTTCATCGTGCAGGGCGCGATGAGCGGCATCATCGGCACGCTGGCCGGCGTGGTGCTGGGGCTGGCGGTGGCATTCAACATCGACGTCATCGTGCCGGCCATCGAACGCGCCCTGGGCGTGGCTTTCTTGCCCGGCAGCATCTACGTCATCAACCACATGCCCAGCGAACCGCTGGCCAGCGACATCGTGCCCATCATCGTGATTTCGCTGGTGCTGGCCTTTGCGGCCACGCTCTACCCCAGTTGGCGCGCCAGCCGCGTCAACCCGGCCGAGGCACTGCGCTATGAATGAGCAGGCGCAAGACTTGCCCGATGGCGTGATCCTGCGTTGCCACGATCTGCACAAGCGCTTCCAGGAAGGCCCGCTGGACGTCACCGTGCTGAAGGGCGTGAGCCTGCAGGTGAAGTGCGGCGAAACACTGGCCGTGGTGGGTGCATCGGGCTCGGGCAAGAGCACGCTGCTGCACCTGCTGGGTGGGCTGGACGCGCCGACTTCGGGCACGGTCCAGCTGATGGGCCGCGCCTTCGCCGACATGGGCGCCGCCGAGCAAGGCCGCTGGCGCAACCAGCACCTGGGCTTCGTCTACCAGTTCCACCATTTGTTGCCCGAATTCAGCGCGCTGGACAACGTGGCCATGCCGCTGCGCATCCGCCGTTTGCCGCAGGCTGAAGCACGCGCGGCGGCGCTGCGCGTGCTGACCAGTGTGGGCCTGGCCGAGCGCGTGCACCACCACCCCGCGCAGTTATCGGGCGGTGAACGCCAGCGCGTGGCGATAGCCCGGGCGCTGGTGACGCAACCGGCCTGCGTGCTGGCGGATGAGCCCACCGGCAACCTCGACCGCAGCACCGCCGACGGCGTCTTCGAACTGATGCTGGGCCTGGCCCGCGAACAGGGCACGGCCTTCGTCGTCGTCACCCACGACGAGAGCCTGGCCGCCCGCTGCAGCCGGCGCATGACGCTGGGCGCCTGACCCGCAAGCCCCGGTTCTGCGCTGCCCGGCGCCAGGTTTTTACAATGCACTGTGCACCTACTCAACGCCGACCTCCATTCGCATTCATCCGTCTCTGACGGCACGCTCAGCCCCGAAGCGCTGGCCGAGCGCGCCCACGCCCAGGGCGTCGAACTTTGGGCCCTGACCGACCACGACGAACTGGGCGGCCAGCAACGCGCCCGTGTAGCGGCGCTGGACCTGGGCATGGACTATCTGAACGGCACCGAAATCTCGGTCAGCTTCGCCGGTGAAACCGTGCACATCGTCGGCCTGGGTTTCGACGCCGACGACCCCGCGCTGAACGCCGGCCTGGCCGCCACGCGCAGCGGCCGCCGCCAGCGGGCCTTGGATATGGCCAGCGGCCTGGCCCAAGCCGGCATACCCGGCGCCTTCGAAGGCGCGTTGCGCTACGTCAGCAACCCTGAACTGATCTCGCGCACCCACTTCGCGCGCTTCCTGGTCGAAACCGGCGTCTGCCCCGACATGCACAGCGTCTTCCGCCGCTACCTGAAGGAAGGCCTGCCGGGCTATGTGCCGCATGTCTGGGCCAGCCTGGGTAACGCGGTGCGCTGGATCACCGGCGCCGGCGGCGTCGCCGTCATCGCCCACCCCGGCCGCTACAAATTCGGCGCCACCGCCGAGTACGCGCTGTTCACCGAATTCATCGCCCACGGCGGCCGCGGTGTCGAGGTGATGACCGGCAGTCACAGCGCCGCTGAGCACATCCGCTATGCAGACACGGCCGTCGAATTCGGCCTGCTGGCTTCGCGCGGCAGCGACTTCCATTCGCCGGGCGAAAGCCGCACCGAACTGGGCACCCTGCCCGACCTGCCGGGCCGCCTGAACCCCGTCTGGGCGGCGCTAGCACCTCGCATTCACAGGGCGCTTTCGTAGAAACCCCAATGTTCGCAGAGAAAGCGGCTATACTCGTGGGCTTGGCTGGGAACTGACCAGCCAGAAGTTCATCCCCTTCGGCCTTTGCCACGTTTGCTCAAACGTGCGCTTCTTTCGGGTCGGCGGCGATGCCGTCGCTGTACCCGGGTGCATCCGAAACCAAGGCAGATAACCTGCCTGGCAGCACCTCACCCCCGCGACCCCACCATGCGCGGCCCCACAAGGGCTGCGCAGGCGCACGTTTGTGCGCCGAGAGCAAAGTGAAAAGAGAACGAAGATGACTTTCGAAGCCCTGAACCTGCACGAAACCCTGGCCCGCGCGCTGCAAGCCGCCGGCTACACCGAGCCCACCGAAGTGCAAGCCCTGGCCATCCCGGCCGGCTTGGCTGGTGGTGACCTGATGGTCAGCAGCCGCACCGGCAGCGGCAAGACCGCCAGCTTCATGCTGCCGGCCCTGACCCGCGTGCTGAACAGCCGCGCTGCAGCCGCCACCAACGCGGCCCCGGCTGCACCCGGCCAGCGCCGTGAATTCCCCAAGGGCCCCAAGGTCCTGGTGCTGACCCCCACCCGTGAGCTGGCCATGCAAGTGGCCAAGGCCGCCAGCGACTACGGTCGCTTCGTGCCCGGCCTGCGTGTGGCCACGGTCGTCGGCGGCGTGCCTTACGGCGCGCAGTTGGCTGCATTGCGCGGCCCGCTGGACATCCTGATCGCCACCCCCGGCCGCCTGATCGACCACCTCGGTGCCGGCAAGCTGAACCTGGGCAGCCTGGACATGCTGGTGCTGGACGAAGCCGACCGCATGCTGGACATGGGTTTCATCGACGACATCCGCCACATCACCGAAGCCACGCCGGCCACGCGCCAGACCGTGATGTTCAGCGCCACCTTCGCCGGCCACGTCGGCAAGCTGGCCAGCGAACTGCTGAAGACGCCGCAGCGCATCGACGTAGCCTCGCACACCGAAGCCCACGCCGACATCGAGCAGCGCCTGCACTGGGCCGATGACTTCGAACACAAGAACGCCCTGCTCGACAGCATCCTGACCGACCGTGATGTCGACCAGGCCCTGGTCTTCACCAGCACCCAGCGTGACGCCGACTGGCTGGCCGACCGCCTGCACGAAATGGGTCACAGCGTGGCCAGCCTGCACGGTGGCATGCCGCAAGGCCGCCGCAACCGCGTGCTGCAAGGCCTGCGCAGCAAGCACCTGCGCGTGCTGGTGGCCACCGACGTGGCCGCCCGCGGCATCGACGTGCCGACCATCAGCCACGTCATCAACTTCGGTCTGCCGATGAAGGAAGAGGACTACGTCCACCGCATCGGCCGTACCGGCCGTGCCGGCCGCACCGGTCTGGCTGTGACGCTGGCCGAGCGCCGTGACAGCGGCATGATCCACCGCATCCAGCGCTACACCACGCAGCGTATCCCCCTGGCCATCATCGAAGGCCTGGAACCCAAGCGCTCGGCCCCGCTGATGACACCCCCGGCTGGCGCCCCGCGTGGCGGCAAGCCCGCTGGCGGCAAGAGCTTCGGCCCGCGTCCCACGGGCGGCAAGCCCTTCAAGCCGGCCGGCAAGTCCTTCGCCAAGCCGGGCGGCTTCCCGCGTCCGGCACGCTAAGCCCCGCTCAGCCCAACAAAAAGCGCCCCTCGGGGCGCTTTTTTCATGGGCCGCAAAGCCGCTGGGTCAGACGCCCAGCAGGTCCACTTCAAAGACCAGCGTGGCGTTCGGCGGAATCACGCCGCCAGCGCCGCGGGCGCCGTAGCCCAGCTCGGCCGGGATGATCAGCACCCGCGTGCCGCCCACCTTCATGCCCTGCACGCCTTCGTCCCAGCCCTGGATGACCTGACCCTGGCCCAGGCCGAAGGAGAAAGGCTGGCCGCGGTCTTTGCTGCTGTCGAACTTCTTGCCGCGGTTGTTGCTGGCCGTGGGGTCGTAGAGCCAGCCGGTGTAGTGCACCTTCACGTGCTGGCCGGCGGTGGCCTCGGCGCCGTCGCCGGCGGTGCTGTCTTCGTATTGCAGGCCGGATTCGGTGGTCGTCATGGATCGCTCCTGGTGGCAAAGCCCGTAATGATGCCAGCCCAGGCGGGTACCGCCTGCGCCAGCCAGTCGGACACCGTCGTGGCCGTCAGGCGCGGCAGGCCCAGCACCGCGCCAGCCGCTTGCAAAGCCAGCAGGGGACAGCCCGCATCCAGCGCCTGCGCGCCATTCTGCTTGCTCAGCTTGCGGCCGTCCGCCGCCAGCACCAGCGGCGTGTGCAGATAGCCCGGCGTGGGCAGCTGCAAAGCCTGTTGCAAGGCGATCTGCCGCGCGGTGTTGTCGGCCAAGTCTTCGCCACGCACCACTTGGGTGATGCCTTGGGCCGCGTCGTCCACCACCACGGCCAGCTGGTAGGCCCACAGGCCATCGGCACGGCGCAGCACGAAGTCGCCGACCTCGCGCGCCAGGTCCTGGTGCTGCGGGCCCAGTCGGCGGTCTTGCCACTCAACGACGCCATCCACCCTCAGCCGCATGGCCCGCGCCGGCTGGCCGTGCAAGCCACTGCGGCAGGTGCCGGGATAGATGCGCTCGGCGCCAGGCTGATGGCCCACGCCCAGGGCCAGCCAGTGCGCTTCGATGTCGCTGCGCGTGCAACCGCAGGGGAAGGCCAGGCCGGCCGCCAGCAATTGCTGCAGAGCCGCCTCGTAGGCCGCACTGTGGGTGGACTGCCAGATGGGCACTTCATCAGCCTGCAAGCCGCAGGCATTCAGCTGGCCCAGGATGGTGCGGGCGGCTGCCGCGCTGCAGCGCGGCGTGTCCACGTCTTCGATGCGCACCAGCCAGACGCCCTGGTGGGCGCGCGCGTCCAGCCAGCTGGCCAGCGCGGCCACCAGCGAACCGGCGTGCAGCGGGCCGGAGGGCGTCGGGGCGAAGCGCCCGCGATAGCCCAACGCGGCGGGAACGGCGGGAACGGCAGCGTCAGCACAAGCAACGGTGGGCATGCGCCCATTGTCGCCAGCGCCTCAA
>JAYVBO010000119.1:0-4285 GCA_043750435.1 Betaproteobacteria bacterium
GCCAGCAGTTCGCGCGCCCAGCCTTTGCCGATGAGTTGCAGCGCGTAGCCCGCGTCGTCCAGGCGGCGCAGCGTGGGCACGGCCAACGTGACATCACCCACCCAATTGCGCAGGCGCACGATCAGCGGACGGCGGGGGGCGGGCTGGGCGCGGGCTGCAGGGTTCAGGGGCATGGACGGCACATAATCTGCAGCCATTCTGACAGCGCGAGCCATGACGACTGCCTTGGATACCCAGCCCGCTTTGCCCCGCGCCGCCCACGTGCAGGCCTTGCACGACAGCCTGCTGGCCAGCCCCGGTTGGCCGGGCAACCCGCCGCCGCAAGACGCGGCCGGCCTGTGGCATTGGGTGCAGGCAAACCACCGCAACAACAGCCTGTTGTGGGCCGAAGAAGACCTGGCGCGGCGCACCACGGTGGCCGACGCCAAGATCGCGGCCAACAAGCGCGCCATCGACGGCTACAACCAGGCGCGCAACGACGCCACCGAACGCGTCGACGAGATCCTGCTGCTGGCGCTGGGCCTGGTCAGTGCCGAGTCGGCGCGCAGCGACGCGCCGCAGGCCCAGGTACCGGCTGGCGCGCGGCTGAACAGCGAGACGGCGGGCAGCATGATCGACCGCCTGTCCATCATGGCGCTGAAGGCCCAGGCCATGCGCGCGCAGACACGGCGCAGCGACGCCGACGAGGCCCACCGCGCGTCCAGCCGCGTCAAGCTGGAACGCCTGCAGCAGCAGCGCGAAGACCTGGGGGGGTGCCTGGACGCCCTGCTGGCCGACGCTGCAGCGGGCCGCGCCTACTTCAAGGTCTACCGGCAATTCAAGATGTACAACGACCCCCGTTTCAACCCCGTGCTGGTGGCGGAAGCCAAGCGCGGATGAGCCTGAAACTGCTGATCGTCAAAACCTCGTCGATGGGTGATGTGGTGCACGCCTTGCCGGTCATCAACGACATCCACGCCCACCACGCCGGGGCGCAGATTGACTGGCTGGTGGAAGCGCCATACGCCGCCATTCCGCAGATGCATCCGGGCGTGCGCCGCGTGCTGCCCATGCAGTGGCGCAAATGGCGCCGCGCGCTGTTCAGCCGCGGCACTTGGAGCGCGATGGGCGCATTGCGCGACGAGCTGCGACAAGGCGACTACGACCGCGTGCTGGACCTGCAGGGCCTGCTGAAGAGCGCGCTGTGGGCGCGCCAGACCGGCGCCCCGGTGGCGGGCTACGACCGCGACAGCGCGCGTGAACCGGCCGCAGCTTGGTTGTACGGCCAAACCGCGCCGGTGGCTCGCACACTGCAGGCCGTGCAGCGTTGCCGCGAACTGGCCGCCGCGCACCTGAATTACGCCATGCCCGGCAGCCCGCCTGACTTCGGCATCCGCCCGCCCGCTGCGACCTGGGCGCCACGGGGCGGCGACTATGCGGTGCTGATCCCCAACGCCAGCCGGGCTTCCAAGCACTGGCCCGAGCGCCACTGGGTGGCGCTGGGCAACCGCCTGCAAGAGCGCGGCATGACGCCGGTGGTGCTGTGGGGCGCGCCTGAAGAGCAAAGCCTGGCCGAGAACATTGCGGCCAGCTGCGAAGGCGATGTGCCGCCGTTCCTGAAGGTCGGCGAGATGGCCGCCGTGCTGGCCGGTGCGCGCCAGATCGTGGGCCTGGACACCGGCTTCACCCACCTGGGCGCGGCGCTGGGCCGGCCCACGCTGGGCATCTATTGCGACCACGAACCGGGCTTGGCCGGCATCACCGGCCCGGGCCGCGTGGCCAGCATCGGCGGCAAGGGCCAGGTGCCCAGCAGGGGCGATGTGCTGGCTTTGCTGGACGCCCAGATGGCCCGCTGAAGCGGCCCGGCGCGCTGCGGCCGCCGGTCAAAGTGCGTCGATGCGCTGCGGCGGGTAGCTGTCCCAGCTGAGGCAGCCCGGGCAGTGCCAGAAATAGCGTTGCGCTTCGAAGCCGCAGGCCGCGCAGCGGTAGCGCTGCAGCGGGCTGGCGCTGCGGGCTAGCGCCCCGCGTATGGCCTCCCAGGCATCAGGCGTCCAGGCGTCCGGCGGTACCGCCAACAGCATCTGCGCGGCCGACAGGCTGGGGTGTTCGCGCAATTGCGTCAGCAAGCGCGGCAGGTGGGCGGCGGCCGGTTCGCCTTCCAGTTCCTGCAGCGCATTCAGCAGTTCCACGGCCGGGGTCTGCTCGAAGGCGCCGCTGATCGTTGCGTGGGCCTGCGAGGTTTGCCCGCATTGCTGCGCGGCCTTTAGATAGTCAGCGACGACCAGCAGAAAGGCCAGCGGGTGCTGTTCACGCAGCGCGTCCCAGCTGCGCATCGCGGCTGCAGCATCACCCTGGCGCAACTGGCGCTGGCCGCGCAACAGCAGGGGCCGCGTGGCCTGCGGTGCGGCGGCCAAGGCGCGCGCCAGGGCGGCGTCTGCGGCGGCGGTGTCGCCGCGCGCGTCGGCCTCTTCGCACTGTTCGCATTCGCCGTGTGCAATGCGCGCGGCAAAGGACCCCGCACCGGCGAGTTGCAGCCGCTGTGCCATGGCCACGGCGTTGACCCAGTCGCGTGAGCGTTCGTAGAGCGACAGCAGCGCGGCCTGCGCGTCAGCGTCGAAGGGCGTGCCCAGCAGTTCGCGCCAGGCGGCTTCGGCGCGGTCGAACAGGCCGGCCTTCATGTAGTCCTGGGCCAGCGCGCGCTGGGCGCGGTCGCGGTCGCCGGTGCGCAGGTCCGAGCGGCCCAGCAGGTGCTGGTGCACGCGCACGGCGCGTTCGAATTCGCCGCGCCGGCGGAAGAGATTGCCCAGCGCGAAGTGCAGTTCGGTGGTGTCGGGGTCGTTCTGCACCGCCTCGATGAAGGCGTCGATGGCCTTGTCCTGCTGTTCGTTGAGCAGCAGATTCAGGCCCTTGAAGTAGGCGCGCGGTGCATCCTGCCGTTCACGCTTGAGTTGGCGCAGGTCGAAGCGCGACGCCATCCAGCCCAGCGCGAAAGCCAGGGGCAGGCCGATCAGCAGCCATTGCAGGTTGTCGCCCATGCGTGCGGTTGGCGGCGGGCCTAGAGGCCGTCTCGCGGGGGGTGCGCGGCCTCAGGGCCGAAGCCTGAAGGTTGCTGGGCGGTCGCTGGGGCCGCCGTTTTGCTTGCAGCAGGCGGCGCCTGGCGCTTGGCCACGCGGCGGTGGTGCCACCAGGCCGGCACCATGGCCAGCACGCCGATGGCGCAACCTGCTGCGAAGGCCACCAGCACCACGATGACCAGCGGCGCGTGCCATTCGGCGCCGAAGAACCAGTGCACGGTGGTGGACTGCAGGTTGTTCAGCGCGAAGGCGAACAGCGTGAAGAAGACGAAGGCCCGGAACAGCCAGACGAGGGCGCGCACGGCTCAGGCGCCTTCGGTTTCGGCCGGGGGTTGGCCGTCAACCGCTTCGCGCAGGGCCTTGCCGGGCTTGAAATGCGGCACCAGTTTTTCGGGGATGACCACCTGCTCACCGCTGCGCGGATTGCGCCCCACGCGGGGCGGGCGGCGGTTGATGCTGAAGCTGCCGAAGCCGCGAATTTCGATGCGGTGGCCGCGCGCCAGCGCATCCGACATCGCGTCGATGATGGTCTTGACGGCGAACTCGGTGTCACGCTGCGTGAGCTGCGCAAAGCGCTCGGCCAGGCGGGTGACAAGGTCGGATCGGGTCATGCTGTGCGGCGGTCGCTTGGGGAAGATCGCTTCAGGAAACAGCCCGCAGGCACCAGGCGGCGGCTGCGGGCTGAAAGATGGATGCCGACCCCGCCCAGGGCGGAGCCGGCGCGCCCGGATTTACTCCGGACGGCTGTCCAGCTTGGCGCGCAGCAGGGCGCCCAGGCTGGTGGTGCCAGCGTTTTCACGCTCGCTGGTCTGGCTCAGGCGCTGCATGGCCTGCTGCTCGTCGGCGTTGTCCTTGGCCTTGATGGACAGCTGGATCGAGCGCATCTTGCGGTCGACGTTGATGATCATCACGGACACATCGTCGCCTTCCTTCAGCACGCCACGCGCGTCTTCCACGCGGTCACGGCTGATTTCGGAAGCGCGCAGATAGCCGGTGACGTCTTCGTTCAGCTGGATCTCGGCGCCACGCGGGTCAACCGACTTCACCTTGCCGTCAACAATCGCACCGCGGTCATTGACCGTGGTGAAGCTGGTGAAGGGGTCGGTGTCCATCTGCTTGATGCCCAGGCTGATGCGCTCACGTTCCACATCAATGGCAAGCACCAGGGCTTCGACTTCCTGGCCCTTCTTGTAGTTGCGCACGGCGGCTTCGCCCGGCTCGTGCCAGGACAG
>JAYVBO010000120.1:0-4277 GCA_043750435.1 Betaproteobacteria bacterium
TGCAGACCACATCGGCGTTGTCGGCCGCCTGGGCGCAACTGACAGTGGGCGACGGCTTGAGGCTGAGGCCGCTGCTGGCGGGCGTGGCATTGATCGAACCCGGGGCCACGCCGTCCAGGCGCAAGGCGTAGCCCGCTGGCACCGTGAGGCGGTCGATCATCACGACGTTCTCGGCGCGCGACGGGCCGTTGTTCTGTTCGCGGAAACGGTAGCGCAGCGGGTCGCCGAAAGCGAAGCTGGCTTGGCCGCTGGGCACCACGCGCGCCACCGACTGCTGCAGGTCGACCTGCGGGTTCCCGATGGCCAGCAAGGCGTGGTCGCTGTTGTTCGAGCGCGAAGCCGCGTCGTTGCAGGCGGTCGACAGCGTGCCGGTGCTGCGGAATTCGCAGTTCAACGCCGGATCGAGGGCCACCGTGGCGACGTTGTCGAAATCGTTGGGCGTGGGCACCGGCAGCACGGCCGGCTTGATCAAGCGGGCCTGGATGGTGACGGTGTAGAAGTCGTAGCGCGTGACCGTGGTGCCCGCGCCGGTGGCGCAACTGACGGCGCCGGTGGCGGGGACGATGCTGCAAGCCATGGCCGGCGAGCTGCCGCTGCCGATGGCGCTGGCCGACACCAAGAGGAATCGGTCGATGGGCAGGGTGTCAGTGACAGTCAGCGGCCCGCTGATCAAGTTGGGACCGAGGTTGCGCGCGACGATGGTGTAGTTCACCACCTGGCCGATGCGCGCCGAAGTGGGCGGGTTGACGATCTTTGAGGTCACCGCCGGGTCGGCGCGGCCGGCCACGATGAGGGCTGCGGCGTCGCTGAGCGGCGCTCCGCCGGTGCCGGTCAGGATGGCGTCGGGCGACGTCAGGAAAGCCGTGTTGGTGAAGCTGCCGGCTTCGAAGTTGCGGTCCACCCGAACCACGACCTGGGTCAGGCTGCCCGGCGCGACATTCGTGAACGTGCACCGCAGCGCGCTGGCGCCGGCCGCGATGGCGTCGCAGCTGCCCGCGCCGCCGCCGCTGACCACCGCGCTCACGCTGGGCGCGGGTGTCACATAGCCGGCTATGCCGCTGCCCGGCGTGGCCACGTTCAGGATGGCCGGCAAGCTGTCGGTCAACAGCAGCGTCGGGATGCTGCGCTGGATGCCGCCCGTCGGCGTGGTCACGGTCATGCGCCAGTGCATGGCGTTGTCTGTGGCGGCGACGGTGGGCGCAGAAGCCACGGCGTCGAACCAGTTGGTGCCGTCGCGCGAGGACTCTTTGACGATCAGGGCCCGGGCCTGGCCGCTGACCACCGGCGTGCCGATGACGCTGGCCGATGCGCAGTCGACACCACCGGCTTCGTTGCCGTCTGGCGGCTGCGGCCCGGCCGATGGCGGCAGGCCCAGCAAGGTCAGGGCTTGCCCGCCCGTGCAGGCGGTGTTAGTCAGCGTGACAGGGCCGGCAATGGGCACGTTGACGTGGGTGATCAGGCGCACATTGAGTGACGCGCTCACGGCCAGCGAGCCGCCGTTGGTGCGCAGGCACACCACGCGCCGCCAGCCTGCGCCGCCCGAGTCAGCGGCGCCAGGTCCAGCCCGGGTCGACGAAAGCGTTGACGCCGACGTACTCTTCCGCATTGGGCATGGTCTCGACGATGCGCAGCGGCGTGGCACCGGTGGCGCCGGAGTACACCGCAGGCGACAGGCCGTTGTTGGTCACGAGGATGTCGCTGTCGAGGTTGCTGTCAGCAGCGATCGGCCCGGCCGTCTTGTATTTGGCGATGCTCAGATCAGCGTAGGGCGGTACGATGACGTAGGGCACCAGCGTGCGGTTGTTGCTGGTGTTCGCATCGGTCACGCCACCGGGCAGCGCCCCGCCCGGGCCGGTGACGACTTCAACGCCGAAGTTGCCGCTTTGCGCCGCTGGCGGCGTGGTCAGTGGCAGCACAAAGCTTTGCGCGCCGCCACCCGTGACGGTGCCGCTGGAGCAGATGACCAGGTTGCCGCTGACGCCATTGACCGTGCCCGTGCCGCTGGCTGCGCAGCCAGCCGGCAAAGCACCCATGGTGAAGCCCAGCGGAATGGCCACGCGCACCTGGCCGCCGGTGGTGGACTGCGGGCCGTCGTTGGCATAGCCGATGGTCAGCGGCTGCGCGGTGCTGACCGGCGCCGTGGCGGCAAAGCTGCCAGTGGGACGCGGATCGGCACCGTTGTTGACGGTGAAGTCGACGAAGGCGGTGTCGTTGCCGGGCGCGGTGTCGATGTAGCTGATGCCGTCGGGCGCGATGGCCACGTTGTTGCGCAAGCCGCCAGCACCGGCCGCCGTGACGCGGCCTTGCAGCGTGATGGGCACCAACGTGGCCAGCGGGCCGGTGATCGTGCAGTCGAGCTGCCGAGCGGCGTTGGCTGCAGCCACTGAACCGCAGGTGTAGCCGCTGGCTGTGACGCTGGTCAGCGTGAATTCCCCGACGCCGCCTGGAAACTGGTCGGTGATGCTGATGGTGGCGCCGGCCGGCAGCGCGTCGCCTGAGAGGGAATGCGTAAGCGTGAAAGTCGGGCTTTGGCCGTTGATGAAGACGCTGGCCGGCGCGATGGTCTTGGCGATGGACAGGTCCCCGCCAGAAACCACGGTGAAAGAGTTCTGCGCCAGGCTGGCCGGCGGCCCGGCGTTGGCGGCAGCCAGCAGGCCGCCACCCAAGGCCAGGCCGCGCAGGCTGAGGCTGAAGCTGCCAGTGGCGCTGACCCCGCCCGGGTCTATGGCGGTGCAGCTGAGGGTTTGCGTGCTACCGGAAGCACCCGCCAAAACGCACGAAGGCAGCAGCGGGGCGACGATGTCCAGCAGGCCTGGCGCGGTGACGGTGACGGTTTCAGGGCCGCTGCCCGAGGCGCGCACGTAGGTCACCGTGGCAGTCACGGTTTGACCACGGCCGATGCGCGTGGGGAGATCGACGGAATTGATGGTCAGCGCGGCCTGGGCGCTGAATGCGGGGACCAGCCATGCGAGCAGGCCGCACAGCCGCTTCAACGCCGGGCCGGTCTTAGGTTCCAGTGCGGCGGCGTATGCGCCTGCCGCCTTTGCTTGATGCCTGATCCCCGAACGACAAGACCGCTCCTCGCATTGCATTGAAGACGGCCGCAGGCAGGTGCGCCTTGCAGTCCACTCAGAATGCTAGTTGGGTAGGCGCGCGTCCGTCCCATGCTTTGATCGGGAAGCGTCGTATTCCGGCGGCCTGGCGTGTTGCTGCCCCTACAAACCGGCCAGCTCGGCGGGTAGCCAGCCGAGTGGGCGTGGCGCCCGTCAGTGGGGCTCGTGGAGGCAGCGCACGACAGCGGTGTAGATGGCAGGGTGGTCCACCATGGCCACGTGTCCCCAGCCTGTGAGCAGTCGGTTGTCAGCTGCCGGCAGCGTGGCCGCCGCGCGGGGGATCACCATGTTGTCGCAGTCACCATAAAAGCACAGCGTGCGTTCGGCTTGCGCCGGCGTTTCCTTTGCTTTCAAGCGCTGCAGCCAGTCGGACAGCGGACGCATCTGCTTGGCGCTTGGGCCGGAGCCGAACTTCGCCATCGGCGTGCCCTGGTGCGGAGTGGCGATGGTGACCAGACGGTGAAGACGTTGTGTCGAGAGGTCCGTCGCCCACCAGGCGCGTGCCGCCAAGCCCCCCATGCTGTGGGCGACCAGCACGGGCGCACGCCCGGTCTGGTGTTGCAAGGTCCGAACGGCGCGTTCGATCAAGGGACCATAGTCGTCAATGTCCGAGAGTACGGGCTCCAGGTTGATCGCGATGCAGGGCAGTTTCTCGTCGTCCAGTTGCGTCAGCCACGCGTCCCAAATGGCGCGATTGCAGCCATAGCCATGGACCAGGATCAAGCCCCGCACCCCAGCTTGTTGGGACCCGGTCGCCTGGCTGAGCCTTGCGCTGCGCATGGGTACGCGCCAGGCCATCAGGCGACAGTTCGCCCCGATCTCGCCGCACCAAGCGCGCAGCAAGCTGCGCAGAGCGGGCGGCTGTGCTGCTGACGATCGGGCGGCGGCCCAGGCGTAGGCGAATTCCAGGGCCAGCACAGCGGCCAAGGCGCCGATCAAGCCTGCCGGTACCATTAAAACGAACAGCGGCGCCCACCAGGCGGTGATCCAAAGCGCACCCCCGATCGCGATCGCGGCTGTTGCAGCCCATGCCAAACGTACACCGAGGGCGATCATGTACGACCCCGGCCCCCCGGGTTCGACACCAAACGCTGTAAGTGATTGATTTGCTTAGAGGCGAGCCCTTCGGCTGCCACTACAGCAAGGACATTTGAGCGTTGGTTT
>JAYVBO010000121.1:0-4266 GCA_043750435.1 Betaproteobacteria bacterium
CGGAAGCGGTAGCCCGCGCCGCGCACCGATTCGATGGGCGGGTCGAAGGCCGCCGTCGCGTCGCCGCCGACCAGCGCCGCCAGCTTGGCGCGCAGCCGCTTGCCGCAGACATCGACGACATTGGTGCTGGGGTCGAAGTCGTAGCCCCAGACGTGTTCCAGGATCTGGCTGCGCGTGCTGACCTGGCCCGGCGTGCAGTTCTTCCACGAAGAAGGGCTTGGCCATGTAGTCGTCGGCGCCCTGGTTCAGGCCTTCGATGCGGTCGCCCAGTTCATTGCGTGTGGTCAGCAAAATCACCGGGGTCAGCACGCCCACCGCGCGCAGGCCGCTCAGCACCGCCAGGCCGTCGCGCCCGGGCAGCATCAGGTCCAGCACGATGGCGTCGTAGCCGCCCTGCCGCGCGGCCTCAAAGCCGGCGTTGCCATCGGCGCAATGCGTCACCACCGCGCCGCGCGCGGTCAGGCCGCTGCAGACAAAGTCGGCAATCTTCTGTTCGTCTTCAACGAGCAGCACCTTCACGGCGCGCGGGGGTCTGGGGGCATGGCGGGATTACACACCGCAGCCCGCCGGCGACGCGTGACATTGCCGTCATGCGCTGCCTGTCGCCGCCCGCGCGCGGCTCAGGAAGCCAGCATGCGCCGCGCGCGGTGCAGGCGCACGAAGAGGTTTTGTTCGTTGATGGCCAGCGTGCGGCAGACGTCGGCGCTGCTGTCGTCACGCAGCAAGCGCAATTGCACGGCTTCGCGCAGCGTGTGCGGCAGGGCTTGGATGCGGGCCAGGGTGTGGGCCAGGCGTTGGCGCTGTTCGGCCACTTCGTCGGGGCGTGGCTGCGGGCAGGCCAGGGCCCAGCTGTCGATGGCCTCGCCGTCGTCGTCCTGGCCCATGGCGTCCAGGCTGTCGTGGCCGCTGCGCTGGCGGATCAGGTCGACGATCTTGTGTTTCAAGATGGCCACCAGCCAGCTGCGCAGCGCGGCCCGGCCGCCGAACACCGCGCGGCCGCTGGCCACCGCCTCGAAGACGTCGTGCACCAGGTCTTCGGCCAGCGCCGGGTCCATCAGCCGGCGCCGCGCATAGGCCACCAGATAGCCGCGCTGAGCGCTCAGCTCGGCCCAGCTGACGGGTGTGGCCGATGCTGCCGACAGGGCCGACAGCGGCAGGGCGGCGTTCATGGCGGCGGTGTTCAGGGCGGTTTGCATGCTGGCGTGTCCGGTGCGGTGGCGATGAATGGACTGTGCAAAAGCGGTCTCGCAGCCATCTCACCAAAGATCACAAGCCGATCACATTGCGCTGCACACGCCGTCCGCCGGCGCTGTAAGAAGCCGGCCGCCGCTGCGACACTCCTGGCATGCCCAGCCACATTCTTGTTGCCGAAGACCAGGCCGACATCCGCGACCTCATCGTGCTGAACCTGCACGGTGCGGGCTACAAGGTGACGGCCGTGGCTGACGGCCAGGCCGCGCTGGACAGCCAGCTGGAAGTGGCCGCCGACCTGTTGATCCTGGATTTGATGATGCCCAAGCTGGACGGCCTGGACGTCTGCAAGGCGCTGCGCGCCCGCGGCCGCGCCACGCCCATCCTGATGCTGACCGCCAAGAGCACCGAACTCGACCGCGTGCTGGGCCTGGAACTGGGCGCCGACGACTACCTGACCAAGCCCTTTTCGATGGCCGAACTGCTGGCCCGCGTGAAGGCGCTGTTGCGCCGGGCGGCACTGCTGCAGGCGGCGCAAAGCGCGCCAGCCAGCAGCGCGGCGGTGCGCAACGGCGAACTGGAAATCGTGGCCGCGCGGCGCGAGGCGCGCATAGCCGGCCGCGTGCTGGACTTCACCGCGCTGGAATTCGATCTGCTGTTGCACTTCGCCAGCCACCCGGGCCAGGTCTTCAGCCGCGCGCAGCTGCTGGACGCCGTGTGGGGTTACACCCACGAAGGCTACGAACACACGGTGACCACGCACATCAACCGCCTGCGCGCCAAGGTCGAAAACGACCCGATGCAGCCGCGCTACATCCTGACCGTGCGCGGCGCCGGCTACAAGTTTCGCGACGCCCCGGCATGACCGTTCGCTTCCGGCTGGCGCTGACCATCATCCTCACCGGGCTGGCCACGGCCATCGGCGTGATCGTGGCCGTGGCCGTGGCCTTTCAGCGTTTCGAGCACGAAAGCATCTGGCAGCGCGGTGACGCCTTCCTGGGCCGCGTGGTGGCCCTGCACGACAACCTGCTGGACCAGCAGGCGCGCAACCCGGCCGAACTGGGTGGCCTGCTGCGCACTTTGTTGCTCTTCGAACCCGACAGCCAGCTCTACCTGCTGGACGCCCAGGGCACGGTGCTGGCCAGCACCGGCATGCCGCTGCCGGCGGGCTTCAAGGTGAGTTTGCCGCCGGTGCAAGAGGCCGCCGCCGCGGCCGTCAGCGGCGACCGCCGGCGTGGCGCCTACGTGATGGGCGACGACCCCGAATACATGGACAGCGACGCGGTGGTGGCCGCGCGGCCGCTGCAGCGCACGCAGATCCGCGCTTCCAGCGGCGTGCAAGGCTATCTCTACCTGGTCTGCCGCAAGCCCGGCCTGCCGGCGCAGCGTCTGGACCTGCTGCGCGGCACCGCCGCCGGCCCGGCGCTGCTGGCCATGGGTGTGATGTGTTTGCTGTCGACCTTGCTCGGGGTCTGGATCATCGTGGCCGTGACCCGGCCACTGCGCGTGCTGAGCGACGAAGTTGCTGCCGTGGCGCGTGCCGGTTTCAGCGCCGACGTGGATGCCGGTGCGTTGGGTCGTGCCGCCACCGGCGTTGCCGCACCAGCGCAGGGCCCGCAAGACGAATTCAGCCGCCTGCGCAGTGGCTTTCAGGCCCTGCTGGGCACCTTGCGCCTGCAGTGGGACGAACTCAAGCGGCTGGACCATTTCCGCCGTGAAAGCGTCAGCAACCTGTCGCACGACTTGCGCTCGCCGCTGACCGCCACCGTGGCCTGCCTGGAAACGTTGGAAGCGCGCTGGCAGGGCAGCGGCACGGTCACCTTGAACGAAGCCGACCGCCGCCTGGTCGAAGTGGCCTTGCGCAACACCCGCAACGCCGCCGGCCTGGTGCGTTCGCTGGGCGACCTGGCCCTGCTGGACGAGCCGCAATTCCGCTTGCACCCGATGCGGCTGGACCTTTCCGAAGTGCTGGACGACATCGCCCTGCGCTATGCCGACCGCGCCGCCGCCGGCGGCGTGACCCTGCACTGCGCCCCGGTGGCAGGCGAGCCGCCGGTGGCCGCGGTGGACGCCGAACTCTTCGAGCGCGCGGTGGCCAACTTGCTGGACAACGCCTTGAAGTTCACGCCCGCCGGCGGCGGCGTTACGCTGGCCGCTGTGCGCGGGGCGGGGCTGCCGGCCACGGTGCAGGTCAGCGTGGCCGACAGCGGCGCTGGCATCGCGCCGGGCGACCTGCCGCATCTGTTTGACCGCCTCTACCAAAGCCGCCACAGCGTGGCCCCGGCCAGCAGCGAAGAAGGCAAGGGCCTGGGCCTGGCCATCGTCAAGCGCATTGCGGAACTGCACGGCGGCACGGTGACGGTGGTCAGCACGGCGGACGGCGCCGCCGGCCGTGGCACCACGGTGACGCTGGCCCTGCCGGCCTGAGCGGCAACGGCGGCGCCGCGCCCCCTCCCCCGCAGCCCGGGGGGTGGGTCGGCTGGCGTGAGCCCTTTGGGCCGCACCCCTTGCGCTACCCATCAAGCACCGTGGCGTTCACGGCCGCCCTTCGGAGCCCGATCATCGCCATGAATCCAGCTGCACGCCGCCTGTCGCGCCTACCCGCCACATCGACGCCGCCAGCCTGCGGGTGGCCAATGTGCAGGTCGACATCCTGGACCCGGCGCAACTCAACTTCAGCGACAGCACCGGCGGCTTTCTCGCGGCCTACAGCAACAGCGTGTTGCGCGTGTCGGGCGGCAGCTTCGGGCCGGCGTCTTCGTTTCCTTCCGTGGGCCGCCTGACGCTGAACGACACCAGCCGGGCTGACATCAGCGGCGGCCTGGTCAACGGGCTGACCTTGAACGGCGCCGCTGCGGGTTTGGCCGGCGTGCGCGCCACGGTCAGCGGTGGCGTGGTGCAGAACGCTGCCGGCGTGGCAGCGCTTGTCCAGAACGGCCGGCTCAACGTGTCGGGCGGCCTGGTCAAGGCCACGGGCAGCGGGCAGCCGGGCGTTTACGGCATCGCGGGCAGCGTCATCACGCTCAGCGGCGGCACGCTGCAGTCGGCCACCGCAGCAGCCATCGAGATCAGCAG
>JAYVBO010000122.1:0-1812 GCA_043750435.1 Betaproteobacteria bacterium
TTCATGCCCGACAGCTGCACTTCGGCGGCCTTCATGTCGGCCTTGAGCCCGGTGATTTGCACATTCATCGCAGCCCTGGCTTCGGTGGCAGCTGTCTGCGACTTGCGCTCCAGCGCGTCGATGTCAGCCTTGCCCCTGTTGATCTCGCCATCGGCCTGCACCAGGAAGGTCGCTCGGTCGGCCTTGTCGTCGGTGTACTCAAAACGCGGCATGGCCTTGACGCTGTCCTTGGTGGCACCGGCCATCACCAATTTGCCGTTCAGGTTCTGAACCTGCGAAACCGGCACCGCCACGTCGTGGCGGCCGATGCCAACGAAGCCGCCAGCACCCACGATCAGGTAGCTGACGTTCTTGTCGGGCGAAATGATCAGGTCTTCAACCTTGCCGACCTTGGCGCCACTTTCATTGGTGACGATCTTGCCGAGTATGCTTTTCTTGGCACTCCAGCCCATGGCGATGCGCGTGGTTTCGTACACCGTGCCGACGGTGGAGGTGCTGGCGCCGGCCACTTGGGCGCTCGCCGGGGTGGCGACGGTGACGGTGAGCAGGCCCAAGCCGCTGACGAGCGCGGCAACAAGGAGAGTTCTTTTCATGGTGTGACCTTTGGTTTCGATGGGCAGGGAAAGCGGGTGCATGGCTGACCGGGTCAAACCCAGTAACCGGGCCGCTGCACATTGGCGTGCAGGCGCATCTCGTATTCCCGGTGGATGGAGCTGACGTCTTCGAAGACCGGGCTGGACTTGACCTGTTCGCGCGTCATGCGCACATGAACCTTCTTCGTGGCCCACTCGATGCGGTCGACCCAGTTCATGCCGACCAGCACCTTGGTGCCGCCTGGCCACCACTTGCGGGTGTCCACCACCAGGTAGCGGATGGCCCAGCTGTCGTCGTCGAAGATGAAGTCGTGCACCTCGCCGATGCTGTCGTCGCTGGCCTGGATGTCGTAGCCGGTAACGCTGGCACTGCTGCGCAGGTGGGTGTCGCCGGCGCGAAATTCACGCGCCTTCAACGCGCGCTCGGCTTCCAGTTCGGCCGAGGTGGCCACCGGCATCAGCGGATAGGGCACCGCACCCATGCCCCACAAGCCGCTGCCGTCCCAGTATTCGGGGTAGCCGTAGTAGCGCATGTAGTCGCGTTCATGCTGGCGCGTCACCGGCTGGTGGGTGTCCACGTCGGGGCTGTTGCGCACCTGCTCTTGCGTCAGGGTCAGGTGCAGGTGCTTGTCGCCGCCCAGCGGCTGCTTCACCGAATAGGGTGATATCAAGACGTCGCGGCCGGTCATCCAGGTGCCGGCGTCGACGACCAAGTAGCGGACGGTCCAGCTGCGGTCGTCGAAATAGGCTTCCTTGACGTTGCCGATGTCGCCGTCGGTGGCGGTGACCTTGGCGCCACTGAGGTGGCTGATGCTGTTCAACATGGTGGGTTCCTCGGGTTGATCAAAAGGGCTCGTCAGACGGCTTCTGTCGTGCGGCCGACGCCACCGCTGCTGCGGGTGGATTCGAAGAGAAACCAGGTGCGGCGCTCGGTCTGGTCGATCCAGACTTCCAGCATGGAAGCGCTGGCGATGTCGCGGTGTTCATTGCACAGGTCGTGCGCCGCGCGCAACTGCGCGGCCAGGCCGCGGTTGTCGTCGCGCAGTTCGGCCAGCATGTCGCCGGGTTCGACGTACTCGGCGTCGTTGTCCAGCACACGCTGGGTGCGCGCAATGTGGCCGATGGAACGCAGCGTGGGCCCGCCCAGCTTGCGGCAGCGTTCGGCCAGCGGGTCGGTCATGGCAAACAGCTCGGCGGCCTGCTCGTCGAGCATCAAGTG
>JAYVBO010000123.1:0-9863 GCA_043750435.1 Betaproteobacteria bacterium
CGGCATCCCGGTGGCGGTGGTGTCGACCGGTTTTCCGGCCGGCCAGACGCCGATGGAAACCAAGCTGCGCGAGATCGAACTGAGCGTGGCCGCCGGCGCTCAAGAGGTCGACATCGTGATCAGCCGGCGCCACGCACTGACCGGCGACTGGCAGGCGCTGTTCGATGAAATTGCCGCCTACCGCGCGGCCTGCGGTGAGGCGCACCTGAAGGCCATCCTGGCCACCGGCGAGTTGCAGACCCTGGAAACCGTGGCCCGCGCCTCGTGGGTGGCCATGATGGCTGGCGCCGACTTCATCAAGACCAGCACCGGCAAGGAAAGCGTCAACGCCACGCTGGACGTGTCGCTGGTGATGGTGCGCGCCATCCGCGAATTCCACGCCGAGACCGGCCAGGTCGTCGGCTACAAGCCGGCCGGCGGTATTTCGTCGGCCAAGTCGGCGCTGCAATACCTGGCGCTGATGAAGGAAGAACTGGGCCTGCGCTGGCTGCAGCCCGACCTGTTCCGCTTCGGCGCCAGCAGCCTGCTGACCGACATCGAACGCCAGCTGGAGCACTTTGTCACCGGCCACTACAGCGCTGCCCACCGGCACGCGATGCCCTGACCCGAACGCACGCCATGCCCACCCTACAAGACATCCTCGCCACCATGGACTACGGCCCCTCCCCCGAAAGCGCCGACGCGGCCCTGGCCTGGCTGGGTCGCCATGAAAAGCGCTTCGGCCACTTCATTGCCGGCGCCTTCACCACCGGCGCGCAGCACTTCGACAGCGTCAACCCGGCCAACGCCCAGGTGCTGGCGGCCGTGGCCCAGGGCGACGCCGAGGTGGTGGATGCCGCCGTACAGGCCGCGCAGGCCGCGCTGCCGGCCTGGCAGGCGCTGGGCGGCCACGGCCGGGCGCGCCATCTCTACGCCCTGGCGCGTGCGCTGCAAAAGCACGCCCGGCTGTTTGCGGTGCTGGAGACCCTGGACAACGGCAAGCCCATACGCGAAACGCGCGACGCCGACGTGCCGCTGGCCGTGCGCCACTTCTATCACCACGCCGGCTGGGCACAGCTGCTGCCGGCAGAGTTGCCGGACCACGAAGCCCTGGGCGTCGTCGGCCAGATCGTGCCCTGGAACTTCCCGCTGCTGATGCTGGCCTGGAAGGTGGCGCCGGCGCTGGCCTGCGGCAACACCGTGGTCTTCAAGCCCGCCGAACAGACGCCGCTGAGCGCGCTGCTGTTCGCCGAAATTTGCCAGGAAGTCGGCCTGCCGGCCGGCGTGTTCAACCTGGTCAACGGTGACGGCGCGGTGGGCGCGGCCATCACCGCCCACCCGGGCATCGCCAAGATTGCCTTCACCGGCAGCACCGAAGTCGGCAAGCTGATCCGCAAGGCCACCGCCGGCAGCGGCAAGAAGCTGAGCCTGGAGCTGGGCGGCAAGAGCCCCTACATCGTCTTCGCCGACGCCGACCTGGACGCCGCCGTTGAAGGCCTGGTCGACAGCATCTGGTTCAACCAGGGCGAGGTCTGCTGCGCCGGTTCACGCCTGCTGGTCCACGAAGGCACGGCCCCAACCCTGGTGGCCAAGCTGAAGGCGCGCATGGCGCAATTGCGCGTCGGCGACCCGATGGACAAGAACACCGACCTGGGCACGCTGGTCGACCGCACGCAGTGGCTGCGGGTCAGCGGTTTCGTCGACCGCGCGCGGGCTGCAGGCGCCGAGGTTTTCCAGGCTTGCGCCACCGCTTTGCCGGACGGCGAACACTGCTACTTCCCGCCCACGCTGGTGCTGGGCGTGGACACCGCCAGCGAGATCGTCCAGCAAGAGGTCTTCGGCCCGGTGCTGACGGTGCAGACCTTCCGCACCCCGAACGAGGCGGTGGAACTGGCCAACAACAGCCGCTTCGGCCTGGCCGCCTGCGTGTGGAGCGAGAGCATCACGCTGGCGCTGGAAATCGCGCCGCGCATCAAGACCGGTGTGGTGTGGGTGAACACCGCCAACCAGTTTGACGCGGCCTGCGGTTTTGGCGGCGTGCGCGAATCGGGCTACGGCCGCGAAGGCGGGCGCGAAGGGCTGCGGGAATACCTGAAGCGGCGCGCAACGCCTGCCAAGAAAGGCGCCGTCAAGCCCGCGCCCGAAGGCATGCCGGCCGTCATCGTGGAAGGCGCCATCGACCGCACCGCCAAGCTTTATATCGGCGGCAAGCAGGTGCGCCCCGACGGTGGCTACAGCCGCGAAGTGCGGGCCGGCGGCCAGCTGCTGGGCCTGGTGCCCGAGGGCAACCGCAAGGACATCCGCAACGCCGTGGAAGCTGCGCGCGCCGCCAGCGGCTGGGAAAGGCAGACGGCCCACGGCCGCGCCCAGGTGCTGTACTACCTGGCCGAGAACCTGCACGCCCAACGTGCGCGCCTGGTCGCCGTGCTGGCCCCGTTCAGCAGCGCCAAGGCCGCAGCCGCCGAGGTGCAGGCCAGTGTGGAACGGCTGTTCGACTTCGCGGCCTGGGCCGACAAATACGACGGCGCGGTGCACCAGCCGCCGATGCACGGCGTGACGCTGGCGCTGCACGAAGCGGTGGGCACCATCGCCGTGCTGGCCAGCGACGAAGCGCCGCTGCTGGGCTTGATCAGCCTGGTCGCGCCGGCCCTGGCCATGGGCAACCGCGTGGTGGCCGTGCCTTCGTCGCGCCAGCCGCTGGTGGCCGCCGAGCTCTACCCGTTGCTGGACACCAGTGACGTGCCGGCCGGCGTGCTGAACCTGGTCACCGGCGACCCCGACACCCTGGCCGACACCCTGGCCGCGCATGCCGACGTGGACGCACTGTGGTGGCCCGCCGCCACGCCGGCGCAGTGCCAGCGGGTGGAAGCGCTGTCGGTTTCCAACCTGAAGCGCACCTGGATGGGCGCTGCGGCCGCGGCCAACCTGGACGACCCGCGCAGCCTGCTGGAGCAAGCGGTGCAGGTGAAGAACGTCTGGGTGCCCTACGGCGTCTGAAGGACGGTCTCCAGCACCATCGGCCCGGCGACAGTGGCTGCGGCCGCTGATGACGGGCTGATGGTGAAGGCGGCCTGCACGGCCGCCACCGCCAGTTGCGCGGCGTCTTCACTGGCCGCATGCACGCGGGCCAGCGGTTCGCCGGCCTGCACCACGCGGCCCAGTGCCAGCACCTGCGACAGGCCGACACGCGGGTCGATGGTCACACCCGGGCGCTGACGGCCACCGCCCAGCGCCACCACGGCCAGGCCCAGCGCGCGCACATCGGCGGCAGCCAGCACGCCGGCCTGCGGCGCCGGCACGTCGCGCTGCACGGGCGCGGTGGCCAGGCCCGCTGCGGCGAAAACGTCAGCCGGCCCGCCCAGCAGGGCCACCATCTTGGCAAAACGTTCGGCCGCCGCGCCGCTGTCCAGCGCCGCCTGCGCCTGCGCACGGCCGGCTGCCACCGTGGCAGCCAGGCCGCCCAGGTGCAGCATCTGCGCGGCCAGCGCCAAGGTCACATCGTGCAGGCGCGGCTCGCGCGCAGCGCCGCTCAGGTAGTCCAGCGTTTCCTGCACCTCCAGCGCGTTGCCAGCGGTGAGGCCCAGCACCTGGCTCATGTCGGTGATCAGCGCGCAGGCCGGCAGCCCCGCGCCGTTGGCCACATCGACCAGGCTGCGAGCCAGCACGCGGGCTTGTTCCAGCGTCGGCGTGAAGGCGCCGCTGCCCACTTTCACGTCCAGCACCAGGCCCTGCAGGCCGGCCGCCAACTTCTTGCTCAGGATGCTGGCGGTGATCAGCGGCACGCTTTCCACGGTGGCCGTCAGGTCGCGGATGGCGTATAGCCGGCGGTCGGCTGGCGCCAGTGCGGTAGACGCGCCAACGATGGCGCAGCCGGCCTCGCGCAGCGTGCGCAGCAGCAGCGCCGGGTCGGGCGTGATGCCGTAGCCGGGCAGTGCTTCCAGCTTGTCCAGCGTGCCGCCGGTGTGGCCCAGGCCGCGGCCGCTGATCATCGGCACCACGCCGCCGCAAGCCGCCACGATGGGGGCCAGCATCAGGCTGACCTTGTCGCCCACGCCGCCGGTGGAATGCTTGTCGAGAATGGGGCCGTTGAAGTGCGCGACGGCCCAGTTCAGCACCGTGCCGGAATGCGTCATGGCCTGCGCCAGCGTCACCGTCTCGGTGCGGTCCATGCCGCGCAGCCAGATGGCCATGGCCATCGCGGCGGCCTGGCCTTCGCCCCAGCTGCCGTCCACCAGGCCACGCACGAAGTTGGCGATCTGCGCGCCCGACAGCGCGCCGCCGTCGCGCTTGACGCGGATGATCTCGGCGGGGCTGGGTGTCATGGCCTCACTGCCTTTGCACGTCGCCCACCGAGCTGTAGTCGGCGGCCTGGATGGGGCTGCGCTGGGCGATGTAGTCGCGCAGCACCTCGGCATCGACAAAGCCGCTGTTGATGTAGCCCGGGTGCTTGTCCAGCGGCGGGTAGCCGTCGCCGCCCACGGCGGTGAAATGGTTGATGGCCAGCCGGTAGTCGCGCTTGGGGTCTATGGGTTGGCCCTGCACGCGGGCTTCTTGCAGCACGCCGCCCTGGATGCGCATCTGCAGGCCGGTGGTCTGCGGATAGGCGCCGGCGCCGGGGTTCATCTTGGCGGCGGCCTGCAGCCAGGTCAGCAGTTCGGCACCGCTCAGGCGCACCACGCCGATGGTGTTGGCGAAGGGCTGCACTTTCAGCAGGTCGCGGTAGGTCACCGCACCTTCGGGCAGCGAGTCGCGGATGCCGCCCGAATTCATCACCGCCAGGTCGGCGCCGGTTCGGTCCATCATGGCCCGCGCCAGCAGCGTGCCCAGGTTGGTGGGCTGCTTGCGCACATGGGCGCTGTCGCCGTCGAAGACGCCCACGGTCACGCCCACGGGCAAGGTCAGCCGCTGGGCGCCGCGTTCCTGGAAGGGCAGCAGCGCCGCGCGCACGGCGGGGTCTTCGGGAATGGCTTCGGTGTAGACCACCTTGCTGCCGTCGGCCAGTTTGCGCTTCAGGTTGATGGGGATGAGCTGGTACTTCACCAGCTGGACCTTGCCGGCGTCTATGACGAAATCGGCGCGGCCCACGTACTTGCCCCACTGATTGGCCTGGACGATCCAGGTGCCGTTCTGGCGGTCGGGCGCGCAGGGCTGGCCGGGCAGGTAGGCCTCGTTGCGCACGTTTTCGGCCTGCATGCACACGGGGCTGTGGCTGTGGCCGCCAACGATCAGGTCCAGGCCCTGGGTGCTGCGCGCCATCTCCACGTCGCCCGGGGTGTTCACGCCGTGCGCGCCGTCGGGGTAGTGGCCCATGTGGGTGGCGGCGATGACCATGTCGGCCTGGGCGCGCAGTTCGGGCAGCAACTTGGCGGCCTCTTCGGCGGGCTTCCTGAATTCCAGGCCGCGCATGTGGGCGGGCATCGACAGGCGCACCGTTTCGTCGGTGGTCAGGCCCATGACCGCGATCTTGTAGCCGCCGCGTTCGAAGATGCGGTAGGGCTCGAACATCCGCTGGCCGTCTTGGTAGATGTTGGCCGACATGAAGGCGAACTTCGCCCACTTGCGCTGCTGGGCCAGCACCTCGGGCTTTTGATCGAATTCGTGGTTGCCGACGGTAGACGCGTCGTAGCCCAGCAGGTTCATGCCGACGAAGTCGGGCTCGGCTTGCTGCATCGAACTTTCGGGCACGCCGGTGTTGATGTCGCCGCCGTCGATGAGCATCGTCTGCCCGCCCGCATCGGCCACTTCGGCGCGGACCCGGTCGATCACTGTCTTGCGCGCGGCCATGCCGTACTCGCCATCGGCGTTGGGCCAGAAACGGCCGTGGTGGTCGTTGGTGTGCAGGATGGTCAGGTGCAGCGGCGCGCGCGCGGGCTTGACGGATGGCGCTGGCGACGGCGGCGGCACCGGTGTCGTGCAAGCGGCCAGCAGCAGCGTGCCGGCTGCCAAGGCCAGCCAGCGAGACCGGCTCTTCAAGGACAGCGGTTCACGCATGGTCACGCCTTCAGGTTTTGCACCACGGCGGTCAACAGCGCCACCGCGCGTTCGCTGGCGGCGGCCGCCGTGGCCATGGTGTGGGCGTGGCTCAGCGCTTCGTCGGCCATGCCGGCGGCCATGTTCGTCATCAGCGAAATGGCCAGCACTTTCATGCCGGCGTGGCGGGCCAGGATGGTCTCGGGCACGGTGCTCATGCCCACTGCGCTGCCGCCCAGCATGCGGAACATGCGGATCTCGGCCGGGGTTTCGAACTGCGGGCCCATGAACCAGGCGTAGACGCCCTCATAGAGCGGCGTGTCCAGCGCGGCCGCAGCGGCCTGGGCTTGGCCGCGCAGTCCGGTGTCGTAGGCGTTCTGCATGTCCACGAAGCGCTCGTTGCCGGGTTCGCCGAACAGCGGGCTGCGCTGGCTGAAGTTCAGGTGGTCGCTGATCAGCATCAACGAACCGGGCGGCATCGCCGGGTCCATGCTGCCGGCGGCATTGGTCTGCAGCAGCACGGTCACGCCCCAGGCGGCCAGCGCGCGGATGGCGCCTTTCATGCCGTCGGCTTCACCGGTTTCGTAGGCGTGCTTGCGGCCGCCCAGCACGGCGACTTTCACGCCGCCCACGGTGCCCACGCGCAGCACGCCGCTGTGGCCGCTGACGGCCAACGCAGGGAAGGCGGGCAGGTCGCCGTAGGGCACGTCGACGGCGCCTTGCACCTGGTCGGCAAAAGGGTGCCACCCCGAGCCCAGCAACACGGCGATCTGCGGGGCCTGCGCGCCCAGGCGCTGGCGCAGCACGGCTACGGTGTCTTGGATCAAGGTGTTCATGGTGTGGCGCCTTTCAGATGGTTGGGGCCGAAGCTGTTCGGCAGCAGTTCGCCCAGGGTGTGGGTGGCACGCACGGTGCGCAGATCGGTGATGTAGACGGGGGTGTCGTCCCCGGCAAATTCGCGCAGCTTCTGGCGGCAACCGCCGCAGGGGGTGACGGGGTCGTCGGCCACGCCGCAAACCGCCACCGCCACGATGCGCCGGCCACCGGCCGCCACCATGACCGCGATGGCCGAGGTTTCAGCGCACCAGCCCTGCGGGTAGGCGGCGTTTTCGACGTTGCCGCCGCGGTGGATGCGGCCCAGCTCGTCCAGCACCGCTGCGCCCACCTGGAAGTGCGAGTAGGGCGCGTAGGCGTTTTCGCGGGCGGCGCGGGCGGCCGCGATGAGCGCCGCGTCGGGTTCAGCTGTCTGTGCTTGTCTAGACAAGTCAACGCTCCTTGACATAGGGCCGACCCAGAGCCGCCGGGGCCACCGCGTGGCCAATGAAACCGGCCAGCAGCACCACGGTCAGCAGATAGGGCAGCGCCTGGATGAATTGCACCGGCACCTCGCCCACCAGCGGCAGCGGCACGCCCTGCAGGCGGATGGACACGGCGTCGAGAAAACCGAACAGCAAGCAGGCCCACAAGGCGCCCACCGGGTGCCACTAGCCGAAGATCAAAGCGGCCAGCGCCATATAGCCGCGGCCGGCGGTCATATTGGGGATGAAGCTGGGGTTCTGCGCCAGCACCAGGTAAGCACCGGCCAGCGAACTGAGCACGCCGTTGATGGCCAGCGCCTGGTAGCGCAGCGCCTTCACCGAGACACCGGCCGCGTCAACCATGGTCGGGTTCTCGCCGGCCGCACGCAGGCGCAGGCCGAAACGCGTGCGGTAGAGCAGCCACCACACGCCACCCACCAGGGCCAGCGCGCCGTAGACCATCAGGTTGTGGCCGAAGAAGGCCAGTTGCAGCGTCTTGCCGATGAAGGGCAGGTGGGCCACCACCTCGCCGGCCCCCAGGAACCAGCGGTCCAGCCGCACGGCGTCGGGCAGCGGCGGCGTTTGCCCGCCCTGCGCAAACCAGGCGATGCCCAGCACCACGCTCAGGCCGGCGGCCGTCATGGTGATGGCCATGCCCAGCACGACCTGGTCGCCGCGGTGGCTGACACACGCGTAGCCGTGCAGCATGGACAGCGCCAGGCCCACGGCCACCGCCGCCAGCAGCGCCAGCACCAGGCTGCCCGAGGCCACGCCCACGGCGGCGGTGGCGAAGGCCGTCATCAGCATCTTGCCTTCCAGCCCCAGGTCGATGACGCCCGAGCGTTCGCACATCACGCCGGCCAGCGCGCACAGGATCAAGGGCACCGACACGCGCAGGGTGCTGGCGATCAGCGTGCCGATCAGCACTTCATCCACGGGCACGCCCTCCACCGGCCGCGCGCCAGGCCTTGAACAGCAGCGGCGCCGCCACCTGCGCCATCGCGCCGGCAAACAGCACGATCAAACCTTGCAGCATGAAGACCATGTCGCGGCTGAAGCCGTTGATCTCGAAGGCCAGTTCCGACCCGCCCTGGTAAAGCACGCCGAACAGCAAGGACGCCAGCACGATGCCCACCGGGTGGTTGCGCCCGATCAGGCTGACCGCTATGCCGGCGAAGCCCGCGCCGGCCACGAAGTCGGGCAGCAAACGGCCATGTACGCCAGCGATTTCATTCACGCCGACCAAGCCGGCCAGCGCGCCCGATGCCGCCATCGACACGACCATCAGCGTCTTAGGTTGCATGCCGGCATACAGCGCCGCGTCGGGCGCAAAACCCACCGCGCGCAGGGCGTAGCCGGGTTGCGATTTCCACAAGCCCAGGTAGCACAGCAGCGCCGCGCCCAGGGCCAGCAACAGCGTCAGGTTCAGCGGCGTGCGCGGCCAGGCGATGCCGAAAGCCGCCAATGCCTCGTGCATGCCCGGCATGTGGGCCGACGGCGCGAAGGCACGGCTTTCCGGTGTCATGTTGCCGGGCTCTTTCAGGCCGTTGACCAGCAGGTAGCTGAGCAGCGCCGCCGCGATGAAATTGAACATGATGGTCGTGATGACCGTGTGGCTGCCGCGCCAGGCCTGCAGCGCGCCGGGCACCGCGCCCCAGACGCCGCCGAACAGCGCGGCCGCCAACACCATGATGGGCAGCATCAACCCCGCCGGCAGTTGGGCGCTCCAGGCCAGCGCAGCCAGGCCGGCGCCCAGCCCGCCCATCACCGCCTGGCCTTCGCCGCCGATGTTGAACAGCCCACCATGGAAAGCCACCGCCACGGCCAGGCCCGTGCAGAGGAAGGTGGTGGCGTAGTACAGCGTGTAGCTGATGCCGGCCTGCGAGCCCAAGGCGCCTTTGACCAGCAGCGTCAGCACCTGCAGCGGGTTGAAGCCGACCAGCGTGACGACGATGCCGGACACGATCAGCGCCAGCGCCAGGTTGACGACGGGCAGCAAGGCCACGTCCATCCATCGCGGCAGTTCGACAGGCTGTGCACTCATCTCAGTGCGCCCCACCCATCAAGCGGCCCAGCGCCGATTCCGTGCACTGTTCGATCGCCAATTCACCGGTGATGCGCCCGGCGTTCATCACCACCACGCGGTCGGCCAGGGCCAGGATTTCGTCGAGTTCGGACGACACCACCAGCACCGCGCCACCGGCGTCGCGCATGGCGCGGATGCGTCCGTGGATGAATTCGATGGCGCCGATGTCGACACCGCGCGTGGGCTGGCCGACCAGCAGCACTTGCGGTTCGTGCAGGGCTTCGCGCGCCAGCACCAGCTTTTGCTGGTTGCCGCCGCTGAACTTGCTGCTGCGCAGCTCGGGGTTGCGCGGGCGCACGTCGTAGCGTTCCATCATGGTGGCCGTGTCGTCGCGCATGACTTGCTGGCGCATCCAGCGGCCCTGCCAGAAACCCCGGCTGTAGCGCTTCAGGCTTTGATACCCCAGCACCGCCGATTCCCAGGCTGCGAAGGGCAGCACCAGGCCGCGGCGGTGGCGGTCTTCGGGCACGTGGGCAATGCGCCGCTGGCGCGCCACGCGGGTGCTCATCCAGTACGCCGGCGTGTAGGCC
>JAYVBO010000124.1:0-9863 GCA_043750435.1 Betaproteobacteria bacterium
CACGCGGCCTGGCTGCTGCTGCCGGTGGCGGCGCTGCGCGAGAAGCCCGCGCGCTTGAACTTCGACGAAGCCGGCAGCGTGGGCGTGCCTTTCGTCACCGCCTTCGAAGGCTTCCGCCGCAGCGGCCAGCCGCAGCGCGGCCAGGTGGTGGCGGTGATGGGCGCCAACGGCAAGGTGGGGCAGGCGGCGGTGCAACTGGCCGCGCAAGCCGGCGCGCAGGTCATTGCCGTGCAACGCCAGGGCGGGCCCTACAGCGGCTTCGCGGCGGGGCCTGTGGACGTCATCGACGCGCGCAGCGAAGACGTGGCCGCGCGCATCCGCGAACTCAGCGGCGGGCGCGGTGCCGACCTCATTTACAACACCGTCGGCAGCCCCTATTTCGCGGCCGCCAACGCGGCCATGGCCAAAGGTGCGGCGCAAATTTTCATCGCCACCGTCGAGCGGCCGGTGCCTTTCGACATCTTCACCTTCTACCGCGGCATGCACACTTTTGTGGGCATCGACAGCCTGGCGCTGGACTGCGTGGCCGGCGCCGAAAGACTGGACGCCATGCGTGCCGGTTTCGAAGCTGGCACGCTGCAGGCCTTCCCGGTGGTGGAAGGCGCGGCCCACCCGCTGGCCGACGCCTGGCAGGTCTACCGCCAGGTGCTGGGCGGCGCCAGCCCGCGCAGGGTGTTGCGGCCTTGAGCGCGAAGGAGCTTCCATGAACGTCACCCGCATCGGTGAAGCGCCCGAATACCAGGCGCCCAACCACCACGACATGACTTGTTTGCGCCTGCAGGGCCGCGAAGCCGGGCCGGCAGAACAACTGTGGCTGGGCCTGAGCGTCATCGCCCCCGGCGGCCACACCGGGCTGGACCCGTCGCCCATGGAAAAGCACTACGTCGTCATCGAAGGTGAACTCACGCTAACTGGCGAAGTGCCTGGCCAGTCAGCGCAAAGCGTGGTGCTGCGCCCGCTGGATTCCTGCCGCTTCGCGCCCGGTGAAAAGCGGCAGCTGGTGAACCACAGCAACAGCGTTGCCAAGGTGCTGCTGGCGATGCCTTTCGACCCGCCGGCGGCCAAGTAGCCGCCCTTACAAAACAAGATCCCGGAGACCCCCCATGACCATCCACCGCCGCACCCTGCTGGCCACCGGCGTCAGCGCTCTCGGCCTGGGCCTCACGTCCAGCCGCCTGCATGCCCAGGCCCCCGAATGGCCCAAGGCCGGCCCGATCAAGCTGGTGGTGCCCTTCACCGCCGGCAGCGGCACCGACGTGGTGGCCCGCACCCTGGCGGAAAAACTGGGGCCCCTGCTGGGCACGCAGGTGGTCATCGAGAACAAGCCCGGTGCCGGCGGCACGCTGGGCGCGGCGCAGGTGGCCAAGGCGCCGGCCGACGGCTACACCGCGCTCATCCACAGTTCGGGCCACCTGGTGAACCCGTCGCTCTACCCCAAGCTGAGCTACGACACGCTGAAAGACTTCGACGGCATCAGCACGCTGGCCAGCCTGCCCAACGTGCTGGTGGTGTCGCCGGCCAAGGGCTACAAGGACCTGGCCGACCTGGTGGCCCGCGCCAAGGCCAAGCCCGACGCCTACACCTACGGATCGGCCGGCAACGGCTCGGCCACCCACATGAACGCCGAACAGTTCCGCGTGAGTGCCGGCATCAAGGCCCTGCACGTGCCGTTTCGCGGCACGCCCGAGGCCCTGACCGAGACCATCGCCGGGCGCATCGACTGGTTCTTCGCGCCGCTGATCAGCGCGCTGCCGCTCATCAAAGACGGCAAGCTGCAGGCCCTGGCGGTGGGCACCAACACGCGCAGCGCTGTGCTGCCCAACGTGCCCAGCCTGACCGAAACGCCGGGGCTGAAGGACGCCGCCTACCAGTTCTGGGTGGGCCTGTTCGTGGCCGCCAAGACGCCGCGCGCCATCGTCGAGAAGCTGCACGACGAAACCGTGAAGGTGCTGGCCATGGCCGACGTCAAGGAACGCCTGGAAAAGCTGGGCGCCGCGCCCATGCCGATGTCGCAGCCCGGCTTCGCCAAATTCCTGGACGACGAGACGGCCGCGGCGACGCGGCTGGTCAAGACCGCCGGCATCCGCATCGAGTGAGGGGCCGGCCATGCAGCGCATCCTGATCGCCCTGGCCCTGTCCCTGGGGCTGTCCATGGGCCTGTCGTGTACCGGCCTGGCACCGGCCCACGCCGCCTACCCCGAAAAGCCCGTCAAGCTGCTGGTGGCCTTTGCCGCCGGCAGTTCCACCGACATCGTGGCCCGCCTGATCGCCGAGCAGTTGCAGACCGCGCTGGGCGTGACGGTGGTGGTGGAAAACAAGCCCGGCGCCGGCGGCAACATCGCCACGCAACAGGTGATGAACGCGCCGGCCGACGGCTACAGCCTGCTGATCCACAGCGTGGCCTATTCGGTCAACCCGTCCTTGTTCGCCAATGCCGGCTACGACGCCAGCAAAGACCTCCAGGCCGTGGCCATGGCCGCCGTCACGCCCAACCTGATCTACGTCCACCCCGACGTGAAGGCGGCCAACCTGGCCGAACTGCTGGCGCTGGCCAAGAACGGCAAGCTCAGCTACGCGTCGTCGGGCAACGGCACCACCACCCACCTGGGCGCCGAATGGCTGTTCCGCTCGCTGGCCAAGGTGGACATCACCCACGTGCCCTTCCAGCCGGCCGCCGCCACCAATGCGGTGGTCAGCGGGCAGGTGCCGGTGGCCAGCACCTCCATGCCCCCGGCCGTGCCCTTCGTGATGAGCGGCAAGGTGCGGCCCATCGCGGTGATGTCCAGCAAGCGCAGCCCCACCCTGCCCGATGTGCCCACCGTGGCCGAACTGGGCTACCCGGGCTTCGAGGCCAACACCTGGTTCGCCATCTTCGCGCCGGCCAGGACGCCGCCCGCCGTGCTGGACCAGCTGAATGCCGAGATCAACAAGGCGCTGGGCGCCAAGACCGTGCAGGACCGTTTCGAAGCCCTGTCACTCGAAGCCCAGCGCCTGGACCGCGCCGCCACCCACCGCTACATCGACAGCGAGGTGCTGAAGTGGGGCAAGCTGGTGAAGGACATCGGCGTGAAGATCGAGTGAGCTGAAGCCGCCGGCAACTGCGAGACCGCGATGCGCAACGTCGACCTGAACACCATCACCGAAGCCGCTGTCACCAGCTACGCCGGCCTGCCCGACGCGCGCCAGCGCCAACTGGTGCAAGGCCTGCTGCAGGCCCTGCACGGCTATGCGAAGACCGTGCAACTGACCCACGCCGAATGGCGCGCCGGCCTGGCCTTTCTGCACCGCGTGGGCGACATCAGCAGCGACACGCGCAGCGAGTTTTCGCTGCTGTCCGACGTCACCGGCCTGTCCAGCCTGGTGGACATGCTGGCCAGCGACCCGGCCGATGCCAGCGTCACGCCGGGCAGCAACCTGGGCCCCTTCCACGCCAGCGGTTCGCCCTGGATGGACAACCCGGCGCGCTTGATCGGCGACAACGCCGGCCGCCGCGTGCTGTTGCGTGGGCGCGTGCTGGATGAACACGGTCAGCCGCTGCCCGGCGCGACGCTGGACTTCTGGCAGAACGCCGCCGACGGCCTGTACTGGCAGCAAGACCCGAAGCAGCCCACCGACAACCTGCGCTGCCAGTTGCGCATGGACGCAGCCGGCGCTTTCACCATCGCCACCATCCGTCCGGTGCCTTACCAAATTCCATTGGACGGCCCGGTGTGGCACGAACTGGTGCAGCCCGCCGGGCTGACCGGCTGGCGGCCCGCGCACTACCACCTCATCGTCAGCGCGCCCGGCCACCGCACCCTGGTCACCGAGCTCTTCGACCTCGAAGACCCCTACCTCGACCGCGACGCGGTGTTCGGCGTGCGCGAGGCGCTGGTCGGCCGCTACCAGGCCGTGAACGATGCCGCCGCCTGTGCGCTGCTGGGCCTGCCAGGCACCGAGTGCCTGGTGATGGACGTGGTGGTGCGGCTGGCCGAGGCGGCCTGACGGCCCAACGGCCTGTGGGCCTCGGGCCCCGGACTGGCCGCGCACAAAGTCGCGGCAAGCTTCACGCTGCACAGTCGCCAAGGCAGGCACAAGCCGCCGGCCGACGCTAAAGTTGCACCTGTCCGAATCAGAGTCTTGTGCAGGGGTGGCCCCAGAGTCAGCTGCACAGCGCCGGGCGAGCGGTGGGGGTCGAGCGACCAACCGCGACGCCAGCCGGATCCGATTGAATGGCGCCGCCGCCAGGCGCCGCACCCACCGCCACCCAGGGAAATCGTCATGCCCCAGTCATTGCTTCGCGTCAGCCGGCCTGCCCGTGTCACGTCGGCCACTGTCACGCTGGCCGCCAGCCTGCTTTTCGCCGTCAGCGCCACACAGGCCCAGACCGCCGCCACCAGCACCCGCATCGCCCCCGACCTGGCCCGCGTCATCGCGCTGCCGACCATGCCTGGCGACGTGCCCTGGGCGAAGACGGTGATCAACTCGCGGACCAACGTGTCGACCAACTTGGTCAAGGTGTTGATCGTTTCGTCCAGCACCGACCCGACGCTGGCCAGCTTGCGCCAGGACGTGCTGGCCCGAGGCGGCTCGCTGTACTACGTCTACGACTCGGTGCGCGCGATGTCGGCCCTGCTGCCGACCTCGTCCGTGTCCGCCATCGCGGCGCGCAGCGACGTGCAGATGGTGGTGCCCAACCGCCGCACGGCGCGCACCGCCACCACCGCCAGCCTGCTGCAGTACGCCAGCGGCAGCGCGGCCGTGCCGACCTTGAGCAATGGATCGACGGTCAACGGCAAGGGCGTCGGCATTGCCATCTTCGACTCGGGCATCGACTGGTACCACAACAACATGCTCGACAGCACGGGCAAGTCACGCGTGGCCCAGGTCGTCGACATCGCGGCGTTCAGCGGCGCCCGCGGCATGAACGGCTGGTCGATGGCCCACGACTACGCCACCCAGACGTCGACCTTCATCTGGTCGGCCAGCGCGGTGCCCGTGGTGCCGACCTCGACCACCCCCGACCTCTATGGCCACGGCTCACACGTCGCGTCGATCGCCGCCGGCTCGGGCGTCTCGTCCTCGCTCGACTCCAGCGGCGTCGCGCCGGCGGCCACGCTGTACGACGTGCGCGTGCTCGGCGCCGACGGCACCGGTGACATCTTCAACCTGCTGGCCGGCATCGACTGGGTGATGAAGCGCACGCGCACCCACAACATCCGCGTGATCAACCTGAGTGTGGCGGCCAACGCGACCGACTCCTTCCTGATCGACCCGGTGGCGCGCGCCGCGCGCAGCGCGGTCGCCTCGGGCATCGTCGTCGTCGCCGCGGCGGCCAATGCGGGCAAGAACGCCGCCGGCGCCGAGGTCTACGGCAGCATCGGCTCGCCGGGCATCGAGCCCTCGGTGATCACCGTCGGCGCGGCCAACAACAGGTACAGCGCCCTGCGCAGCGACGACGTGATGGCCACCTTCAGTTCGCGCGGGCCCAGCCGAGGTTCGGTGCTGCTGCCCAGCGGCGAGCGCTTCGTGGACAACGTGCTGAAGCCCGACCTGGTGGCACCGGGCAATCGAATCATGGGTGTTGCGGGCGCGACCGCTGGTGCTGCGGCGCCCACCGGCAACTGGTTGGCCACCACCTACCCGCGACTGATGCAGGACGCCAAGTCGCACGGCGCCGGCCAGCTGAAAAAAGAGGAACTGATGGAGCTGAGCGGCACGTCGATGGCCGCCCCGGCCGTCGCGGGTGCAGCCGCCCTGCTGCTGCAGGTCAACCCCGGACTGACACCGCCGCTGGTCAAGGCCATCCTGCAGTACACCGCCACGCCGCTGGCCGGCGCCAACCTGCTGCAGCAGGGCACCGGGCAGCTGAACATCGAAGGCGCGGTGCGGCTGGCCCAGGCCTTGCGCACCGACATTGCTTCGGCCCTGGCCGCCGGCACGCTGAAGGCGGGCGACAACCTGCTGGCCCCCGGCCGCCTGATGCCGAACCCGGTCTCCGCGCTGGGGGCAACGAACACCAACAACGGCCAGACGACCAAGGCCGAATCGCTGGCCTGGAGCCAGTTGGTCTACGCCGGTGGCGACCACGTGGTCAGCGGCGGCGCCCTGTTTTCGACCTTCCAGCCCATCTACGACCCGGGTCTGACCTGGGTGCGCCAGGTCGTGCTGCGCAACACGGTCAACTACCAGCCGGCCGTGCTGGGGCTGGTTCCGGCCAACACGGTGGTCAAGTACGTGGCCGAGGCCAACGCGGGCTCGCAGCCGCTGCTGACCACGCAGGTGCTGCTGGTCGACGGCGCCCTCGGGCCGAATTCGGCCCCGCAAGCCACCGGCGTCTTCATGCCCACGGCCCAGGCCGCGAGCCTGGCGGCAGCGGGCGCCGGGCGCTGGATGAGCGCCGGCTACGCGCTGAACGGCGGCTTCCTGACCGCCGAGGGGCTGACGGTGGCCCAGCAGCGCCTGATGGGCTCGGGCTTCATCCTGGCCGACGGCTTCATCCTGGCGGACGGCTTCATCCTCAGTGAAGGCCTGGCCCTCGGCAGCGGCTTCATCATGGCCGACGGCTTCATCATGGCGGATGGTTTCATCATGGCCGACGGCTTCATCCTCGCCGACGGGTTCATCCTGGGCGACTGATCGCAGCCCGGGCCGGGCGGCAGCGCCGCCCGGCCTCAACCGCAGCGCCAGCCGGCCGATATACCGGGCATGCGCCCAGCCCTTTCCACGACTGCCACCCCGACGCCTGTGGCCACCGCGCAACCCCCTCAAGCCGCCGCGGCACCGCCCGGCGGTTTCTACGCCCGCCACCTGCCCGACTACAACACCCGCGCGCGCTGCATCTGGTCGGTCCTGGTGGCGTTGGGCCTGGTGGCCCTGGTCGACGCTTTGTGGGGTTTGCGGGTGCTGCCCGCAGCCCATGTGCTGCCGGTGGCGCTCGGCGTGGCTTTCGTGGCGCTGATCGCCAACTTCCCGGTGCAGATCCCGCGCACGCACTACTCGTTCAGCGGTGCCGACATCTTCGTGTTCTGCCTGCTGGCCTTGTACGGCGTGCCGGCGGCGGTGCTGGCGGCCACCGCCGACGTGCTGGTGGGCGCGCTGCGCGTGTCCAAACGCCTGAGCAGCCGGGCCAGCACGCCCGCCGCCGCCGCCAGCGCGATGCTGCTGTGCGGCTTCATCGCCGAAGGGGTGCAGGCCAGTCTGGTGCGAGCGGGCATCGAACCCGGGCTGGCCGGCATGGCCGCGCTGTGCCTCGCTTCGATGGTCTATTTCGCCGGCACGACCCTGCCGCTGCTGGCCCTGGTGGCCGCCCGCCAGCGCAAGAGCCTGTCGCTGCGCGCCTGGCTGCAGAACTACGGCTGGCTGGCCGGGCTGTACCTGGCTTCAGCCTGCCTGGCCGGCATCCTGGTGGTGGCCGTTCGCCAGTACGGCACGGGCGTGATCGCGCTGGTGGCACTGGTCGCCAGCGCCTTGCTGGCCATCGCCCACAACACGATGCGCCGCCACGAGGCCGAACACCAGGCGCAGGAACAACGCATTGCCGAAGCGCAGCGGGAATCGGTGATGAACCTGCAGCGCTTCACCGCAGCCTTCACCAGCGCGGCCATCGGCATGGCCATCGTGCGCCCCGACGGCACCGTCACGCAATGCAACCAGGCGCTGTGCGCGCTGCTGGGCCAGCCCGCCGAAGAATTGCTGAACCAGCGCTTCGACGCCTTGCTGCACGCCGGTGACGACCGCCTGTTCATGCGCCGCGTCGAGGCCATGAGCGCGGGCGACGGCGACCCGTTCTCGATGGAGCTGCGCTGCCGCGTCGGCGACCAGCGCAGTTCCTGGGTGTCGCTGCACTGCAGCCACTTCGCCGAACCCGGGGTGACGCAGCGCGGGCTGATCCTGCAGCTGCACGACATCACCTCGCGCCGCCTGGCCGAAGATGAGTTGCATCACATCGCCTACCACGACGGGCTGACCGACCTGGCCAATCGCAACTGCTTCAACGTTCGCCTGGGCGAAGCGGTGGAGCGCACCCGCACCGACGCCACGCGGCGCTTCGCGGTGATGTTCCTCGACCTCGACCGCTTCAAGGTCGTCAACGACAGCCTGGGCCACCAGGCGGGCAACCAGCTGCTGCGCGAGATCGCCGGACGGCTGTCGGATTCGGTGCGCCCGGGCGACCTGGTGGCGCGGCTGGGCGGCGATGAATTCGCGGTGCTGCTCGACCAGATCAGCAGCCCCGACGCCGCGATGGCGCTGGCCAACCGCCTGCTGCAGGCGGTGGCTGCGCCGCTGCTGCTGAACGGCACCGAGCTGATGCCGACGGCCAGCATCGGCATCACCTTCAGCGACCTGGGTTACCGCAGCGCTGAAGAAGTGCTGCGCGACGCCGACCTGGCGATGTACGCCTCCAAGGCCGAAGGCCGCCACCGCGTGATGCTGTTCGACGTGAGCATGCACGAGCGCATCGCCGAAAAGCTGAAGCTCGAAGGCGAGCTGCGCCATGCCATCGGCGAGGGCCAGCTGTCGCTGGTGTTCCAGCCGCTGTACCGGCTGGAGCCCTACCGGCTGACCGGCTTCGAAGTGCTGGCGCGCTGGATCCACCCGACGCGCGGCTTCGTCGGGCCCGATGTGTTCATCGCGCTGGCCGAGGAAAGCGGGCTCATCGGGTCGCTGACCGCCTGGGTCATCGAGCAGAGCGTGGCCCAGCTGGCCGAATGGCGGGCTGCTGGCGGCAGCCACACGGCCGAGCTCGACATGCACGTCAACATCTCGGGCCGCGACCTGGGCAGCGATGCGCTGGTAGACCTGGTCCGCCAGGTGCTGCAGCGCCACCGCATGCCGGCGCATCGCCTGACGCTGGAGATCACCGAAACCACGCTGATGGACAACCTGGAAGTGGCGCTGGGCACCCTGGGCAAGCTGCGCGAGATCGGCTGCCGCTTCAGCATCGACGACTTCGGCACCGGCTATTCGTCACTGGCCTACCTGAGCACGCTGCCTTTCGACAGCCTGAAGATCGACCGCTCTTTCGTGATGGGCATGGACCAGCAGGCGCAGAACATCGAGATCGTGCGCGCGGTGGTCAACCTGGGCCGTTCGCTGGGCAAGCAGATCATCGCCGAGGGCATCGAGACGGCCGAACAACTGGCCACGCTGAAAGAACTGGGTGTGGACATCGGCCAGGGCTACTTGCTGTCGCGGCCCCTGCACCGCGACAAGGTGCAGGCGCTGTTGGCCACCGAAGCAGCCCCCGTCTGAGCGCCATCGCGGCCGCCTCAGGCGCCCATCAATTCGCCCACCGGTTTGAAGTCGTCAATGCGGTCGCACACGGCCTTCACGCTGGTCAGCACCGGCACGCCCAGCAGCAGGCCCCACGGGCCCCACAGCCAGCCGAAGGCCAGCACGCCGACAAACACCACCACGGGGTTCAGCCGGTTGGTGCGGCTGGTCAGCCAGGGCGTCAGCAGGTTGCCGCTGATGAGGTGCACCAGCAGCACCGTGCCGGTGACCAGCAGCACCGGGTTCAGGCTGCCGAACTGCACGAAGGCCACCAACGCCGACAGCACCGTGATGATGATGGAACCGAGGTAGGGCACGAAGTTCAGCACGAAGGCCGCCACGCCCCACACCGCCGCGTGCTGCAGGCCGATGGCCCAGAAGCCCAGCCCGGTGACCACCCCCACCAGCACGCTGGTGCCCAGTTGCACCAGCAGGTAGGCGCGGATCTGCGCCGTGATCTCGTCCAGTGCCTCCACCGTGATGCGGCGGCGCGCGAAGCTGGGGCCGGCTATGCGCACCAGCTTGCGGCGAAAGCTGCTGCCCGAGGCCAGCAGGAAGAAGGTGATGAACACCACCACCACCGCCTGGCCCACCGAAGCCGCCACGCC
>JAYVBO010000125.1:0-1809 GCA_043750435.1 Betaproteobacteria bacterium
AACGCCACTGCCGCGCGGGTTGGTGTAGGCCACCACGCCGCCGCGCTCTATCCACACCATGTCGTCGGTGTTGAAGCGCGCTGACATGGTCAGGCCGTAAGACGCATAACCGTGCAGCAGCACCGGGTTGCTGCCGTCCAGCTTCAGGCCCTGTTTGTGCAGGATGGTCATCGGCACTTTCACGCCGTCGTGGCTGGGCACCAGCACCTCGGTCACGGTCAGCGCGGGCAGGCCGGGCGGCACGCTGCGCAGGCCGAAGCCGATGTCGGTGGCGGTGTCGCCGTGCAGGCTCAGCAGACGCGTCGGTTCGGTCCAGCCGGTGAAGCTGTAGAGCAGGTCTTCGCTGTGGTGGGCGGGTTGTGCCACCAGCCAGGCGGCGCCAGCCGCCGGCGCCGGTATCAGCTGGCCCGCCGTGTCGCCGGCGGTGTAGCGGCGCAGGCGAACCTGTGTGCCCATCTGCAGGCTGGCCACCACCGCCTTGGGCGTCAGCTCGAAGCCACGCAGCACGCCGTCGCTGGGTTCGGCGGCCACCAGGGTGGCGTTGGCCAAGGTGCCGGCCTTCAGGTCCACCTTGACGATCTTGCGGCGCGGCGCACCGGCCTGCGTCAGCACCAGCAGGCTGTCGCCCTGCAGCTTCACGTCCACCACCTTGTCGCTTTCGCTGCCGATGCGGCGCCACTTCAAGGTGGGCTTGCCCAGGTCGGCCACGGGCGCCACGAAGAGCTTGCCTTCGGGCACCGTGGTGTCGGTGGTGCGCACCACCACCCAGCGGCTGCCGGGCACGGTCAGCGCCTCGCCCACGTCCAGCCGGTCCAGCTTCAGGGCCGGGTTCACGGTGGGGCCGAAGACCGGCACGGCGGGGTTCGCAGCCTGCGCACCCAAGCGCTGCACCAGCACCACGCTGTCCTTGTAGGCGTCGGTTTCGGGCGCACCGGGCTTCATCGTCTGGAAGCGGTTGTAGGTCAGGCTGCGGCTGTCGGGCAGCCAGTGCACATAGCCTTCCTGCACCCGGCTGACGGGCGCGCCGAGGGCCTTGCCGCTGGCGATGTCCATCAGGTACAGCGACGCATCTTCAGAGCCGCCGGCCGACAGGCCATAGGCCAGCGTCTTGCCGTCCCAAGACGGTTGGTAGTAGTTGATGGCGTGCGGCACGCCGGTCTGCTTGGCAGCCACTTCAGGGTCCACCAGCGTGCGCTCGGCGCCGGTCAGGCCGTTGCGCATCACCAGCTTCAGCTGGCGTTCACCGACGGCGCGCTTCAAGTAGTAGTAGCGCTCACCGGGCATTTGCAGGATGGACCGCACCGTGTCGCCCTGGGCCTTGGCCAGCTCAGTCAGGCGCGCGGCGATGGCGTCGCGGCCGTCGATGTGGTCCAGCACACCGCGTGTGTGTGCGCCCTGGGCCTTCAGCCAGGTCTGGGTTTGCGGATTTTTCAGATCCTCCATCCAGCGGTAGGGGTCGTTGACAACGGTGCCGTGCAGCGTGGTGGGCACATTGCGCACTTCGGCCACGGGCGGGGTCGCCGCCGCTGCGGCCGGGGCCGCGTGTGCCGCGTGGGTGAAGGTGCCGGCCGCGATCAGCGCCAGCACCGACAGGCGCTTGCGCGCCAGCAGGTGGTTCATGTCAATTCCCTTTCAAAGGGCGATCGTGTCGCCCAGGTTCAGGTGGGGTTCAAGCGGTGGGCAGGGTGTGCCCCTTGAACTGCTCGCGCAGCTTGTTCTTCTGCATTTTTCCAGTCGCACCCAGGGGTATCGCGTCGACGAAGATCACATCGTCGGGTGTCCACCACTTGGCGATCCTGCCGTCGAAGA
>JAYVBO010000126.1:0-1809 GCA_043750435.1 Betaproteobacteria bacterium
CCCCTGCCCGGTTTGCTGCATGGTGCGGCGGCGGCGGCCTTCGGGGCCTTGCTGGTGGCTGGTGCCCATGACCGCTTCTGGCTGCTGGCCGGTGCCTTCAGCGGCTTCTTGCTGGTGGCGCCGCTGCTGGCCACTGGCTTGTACGCGGTCAGCCGGGCGCGCGAAAAATCTCAGAAGGCCGGCCTGGCCGTGGCGCTCGGCGCCTGGGTGCCCCAAGACAGCCGGCTGGTGCGCTTCGGCCTGCTGCTGGCGCTGGCGGGCACCGGCTGGGTGCTGACATCGGCCTCGCTGATCACCGTCTTTGCCGGCGCGCCGGTGAACAGCCCGGCCGACTTCCTGCGCGTGGTGGTGCTCAGCGACAGCAATCACGTCTTCGAAGCCTGGGTGGTGCTGGGCAGCGTGTTGGCCGCGCCGATGTTCGCCAGTTCGGTGGTGGCCATACCCATGCTGCTGGACCGCCCGCACGGCGTGCTGACGGCCGTGGCCACCAGCGTGGGCGCCGCCTTGATCAACCCGCTGGCCATGGCGCTGTGGGCCACGCTGATCCTGGGGCTGACGCTGATGGGCATGGCCACGCTGATGGCCGGTCTGGTGGTGGTGGTGCCCTGGCTGGCGCACGCCAGCTGGCACGCCTACCGCGACCTGGTGCGACCGATGGAGCCTGAGTCCGAGGCCGGGGGCCCCGCCTGATGTTCGGCTACAACGAAGAACAGATCGCGCAGTTCGGCCTGACCTTCGGGGTCGGCGCCTTCATGCTGTACATGGTCTTCATCATCTTCCAGCTGGCGCGTGAATCGAAGGCCGGGCGCTTCGGCACCTTCGTGCTCTTTCTGGCGCTGGGCTTCGGCCTCGTCGGCTTTGTGGCCAAAGGCTTGATCAAGCTCTTCCTGAGAGGGACGTAACCCGATCAAGCTTCCCGCCGCGGAACCGGCTCTGCCGGGCCGCTGGCGAACGGCCCCCTTGGGGGGTAGCGAGCGCCAGCGAGCTTGGGGCCTTCAGTTCACGTGCTCAGCACCTCGCCAAAGCCCTGCCACTGGGTACCGGTGAACTTGGCCAACTGCCCCTGCTTGACCAGGAAGTAGTCGGTGGGTGACGTGTTCAGCGACATGCCCGGCAGCATCAGCGGCAACTTCAGCGCCTTGATGCTCGTGGCCTGCCGCATCACGTTTTCACGCGTCAGGTCGTTGCCACAGGCTTTCAGCACGTGGACCATGGTCTGGGCCGTGATGTAGGCGTACAGATTGGACGCATCCTTGGGGTCGCCATCGCGGTAGTAGCGGCCCATGAAGGCGCGCCATTCCAGCATGTTGCGGTCGTCCTTCCACTGCGGGTCGTTGGGGTCCTTGTAGTACTGCAGCGTCAACAGGCCCACGCTCTTGTCCAGGCCGGCCGGCGTCAGCACCGAGCCCACCGAGGCGCTGACGTTGTTGATGATATGCAGCGGCTTCCAGCCCGAGTCCCAGGCCTTGCGCACCGCCTGCGCGCCGAACTTCGGCGTGGTGATGTTGATGAAGGTGTCGGCGCCCGAGCCTTGCAGCGTCAGGATCTGCGAATCGACCGTCGGGTCGGTGACTTCGTAGCTGGCCTTGGCCACCACCATCTTGGCGCCGGCGGCACCCAGGCCGTCTTCCACGCCCTTCAGCACGTCTTTGCCGTAGTCGTCGTTCTGGAACAGGATGCCGATCTTGGCGTTCGGTTTGTTCTTCAGCAGATAGCGCGCGTAGATCTGGCCCTCAGCCTGGTAGCTGAGGTTGAAGCCCAGCGTCCACGGAAAGTTCTTGGGGTCGGCCCATTTGGTGGCGCCGGTGG
>JAYVBO010000127.1:0-4252 GCA_043750435.1 Betaproteobacteria bacterium
CCAGCGCCACGAGCATACTTTGCGCTCCACCCCGAACCGCGTCGGCCCGCCGTGCCGACCACAGCCATGGCCCGCATCCTCTACCTCACGCAGATCGACATTGACCATGGCGCCGTGCGCCTGTTGCCCGAAGAATGCCAACGCACCGGCATGCGCCGGCCGCTGGTCGTCACCGACGCCGGCGTGCGCGCGGCCGGCGTGCTGCAGTTCGCGCTGGACGCCTTGAAAGACACGCCGCATGCGGTCTTCGACGGCACGCCGTCCAACCCCACTGAAGCCGCCGTGCGCGCGGCGGTGGCCGTTTACCAGCGCGAAGGCTGTGATGGCCTGGTGGCGGTGGGCGGCGGTTCCAGCATCGACCTGGCCAAGGGCGTGGCCATTGCCGCCACCCACGATGGCCCGCTGAAAACCTACGCCACCATCGAAGGCGGCAGCCCCAAGATCACCGACCGCGTGGCGCCACTGATTGCCGTGCCCACCACCGCCGGCACCGGCAGCGAGGTGGCGCGCGGCGCCATCCTGATCGTCGACGACGGCCGCAAGCTGGGCTTCCACAGCTGGCATTTGATGCCCAAGGCGGCGTTGCTGGACCCGGAACTGACGCTGGGCCTGCCGCCCCTGCTGACCGCCGCCACCGGCATGGACGCCATTGCCCACTGCATGGAAACCTTCATGGCGCATGCCGTGAACCCGCCGGCCGACGGCATCGCGCTGGACGGGCTGGAACGCGGCTGGGCACACATAGCGCGCGCCACACAAGACGGTCAAGACCGCGAAGCGCGCTGGAACATGATGAGCGCCAGCATGCAGGGCGCAATGGCGTTTCAGAAGGGCCTGGGCTGCGTGCATTCGCTGTCGCACAGCCTGGGCGGCGTGAACCCGCGCCTGCACCACGGCACGCTGAACGCCCTGTTCTTGCCGGCCGTGGTGCGTTTCAACGCCTGCGCAGAAAGCATGCAGTCTGACCGCCGTCTGCAGCGCATGGCGCTAGCCATGGGCCTGCCGAGCTGCGACGCGCTGGGCACCGAAGTGGCCCAGGCCATCACCGCGATGAATGCACGCCTGGGCCTGCCGACGGGCCTGCGGGCGATAGGGATCACCGAAGACCTGTTTGAACGCGTCATCGACGGGGCCATGGTGGACCACTGCCACAAGACCAACCCCCGCCTGGCCACCCGTGACGACTACCGCGCGATGCTGGCTGCGGCGATGTGAACGAGATCAGTCCCCCCTGACTGCGTGGGGCCTGGCGTCTTGCATCACCCTGGTCGGCCTTTCGGCCGTGGGTACGGCGGTGCACTACGACGCCTTCAGCTTCTTTGCGCCATCGACGGGCCTCTTCACGTTCTCGATGGTCAGCGGACCTTCGCCCGCCACCTTTGACACCTTTCTGATCCTCTACACCGGCATCTTCAGCGCGGCCGCCCCGCTGACCGGCCTGGTGGCCTTGAACGACGATCTGGCTGGCAGCCTCACCATGTCCGGCTTCAACTACGCGCTGACGGCTGGGGCTGTCTACACCGTGGTCAGCACGGCCTTCGCGAACACGGACGTGGGCAGCTACACCACCACCATCGGTCCTTCGGCCGTGCCCGAACCCGCCAGCTACGCGATGATGGCGCTGGGCCTGTTGGCCATCGGTGCCGGCCTGCGTGGCCGCACGACGAAGTCCTGAGCAGACCCGGCGGCGCCCACAGGCGCTGCGCCCCAAGGAACCCGGCCTGTGCCGGGTTTTTTAATGGCCGCCCGGCTCACAGGTGCAGACCATCGCCTCGCGCTGCAGCCTGTCGCAAGCTGGCGGCTGGCACCCGCGGTCGCTGTTATGGTGTGCTACATCAGCAACACACTTGTGAGCAGCACATGCAGACCTGGGACCAAAGACAGCCGATCTACCAGCAGCTCGCGGACATCCTGGCCGCGCAGTTGCTGGACGGCGAACCGATAGAGGGCGCGGCCATGCCGTCGGTGCGTGCGCTGGCGGGGCGCTACCTGCTCAACCCGCTGACCGTCAACCGCGCCTTGCAGTCGCTGGGCGACGAAGGCCTGTTGGAAAGCCGCCGCGGCTTGGGCCTGTACGTCACAGCCGGCGCCCGCGAGCGGCTCAAGGTCGTCGAGCGGCAGCGCTTTCTGCAAACCGAATGGCCCCGGCTGCGCGAACGCCTGCGCCGCCTGAACATCACGCCCGAACAACTGAACTGGGAGGAGCGCGCATGAACGCCGCCAACACCGAACCGACCGACATGCTCGTCGAGGCCCGCGACTTGACCGTGCGCTATGGCAGCAAGCGCGCCGTGGACGGCGTCAGCTTCAGCATCCCCAAGGGCCGCGTCGTCGGGCTGCTGGGCCACAACGGTGCGGGCAAGTCCACGCTGATGAAAGCCATGGTCGGTCTGGCACAGCCCGAAGGCGCCTTGACGGTGCTGGGCCTGAACCCGATCAAGGACCGTGTGGCGCTGCTGGAACGGGCCTGCTACATCCCCGACGTGGCCACGTTGCCGCGTTGGGCCCGCGTGGGCGAACTCATCAGCATGATGAGCAGCCTGCACCCGCACTTCTCGGCTGAACGCGCCCGTGCCCTGCTGAAGCGGACCAGCGTGGGCCCCAACGACAAGGTCAAGAACCTGTCCAAGGGCATGGTGGTGCAGGCGCATTTGTCGTTGATAGCCGCCATCGACGCCAAGCTGATGATCCTGGACGAACCCACGCTGGGCCTGGACGTGCTGTCACGCAAGGCTTTCTACGAAATGCTGGTCGACGAGTGGTGCGACGGCGAGCGCAGCGTGGTCATCAGCACCCACCAAGTGGAAGAGATCGAGACGCTGCTGTCCGATGTGCTGATGCTGAACGAAGGCAAGTTGGTGCTGTCCATCAGCCTGGAAGACATGGACCGCCGCTTCGTGGCGCTGAGCCACGACGCCGCCGTGGCCGAGCAGATGGCCGCCGCCCATCCGCTGCTGAAGTACCGCGTCGGCCCTGGGCCCAATGGCAGCGCGGCGCTGTTTGACGGCGCGCCGTCGCCCGACGTCCAAGCCCTGGGCCGCCGCGTGCGCCCCAGCCTGGTGGACCTGTTCGTGGCGCTGACGCGCAAGCCCGAACTCGACCGCACGCAATTCTGAATTCAGGAAACGCCATGAAAAGACTGATCCCCCTGATGCAGCGCGAATGGCTGCAACACCGCTACGGCTGGCTGATGATGGCTGGCATACCGCTGGGCTTGAGCCTGCTGCTGTTGAGCTTTGGCCAGATCGAGATTGGCAACGAGGAAATGGCCAGCGCCGGCGCCGCGCTGCCTGCGTTGCTGGCCGCCGCGTCCATCGGCGGCAGCATGGCGGTGATTTTTCTGATCGCCACCTTCAGCTCGCTGGTCATCGTGTCCAACCTGGCCCGCCGCGACCACGCAGACCGTTCGGTGGAGTTCTGGCTGTCCGTGCCCGTCAGCCACAGCGAAAGCTTTGCCGCGCCGCTCATCGTGCACCTGCTGCTGGTGCCGGCGGCGGCGCTGGTCATCGGCATGCTGGGCGGCTACGCGGTGTCTTTCGTCGTGGTCAGCCGGGTGGTCGGCTCGGCAGCCTGGTTCGGCCTGCCCTGGGGCGTCATCCTCACGGCCAGCATCGGCATGATGCTGCGCCTGCTGGCCGGCCTGCCGCTGGCCATGCTGTGGCTGAGCCCGCTGATCTTGCTGGTGGTGTTGCTGACGGCCTGGTTCCGCCGCTGGGGTTGGGTCATCCTGACGGTCGGCCTGGGCCTGGGCAGCTACCTGCTCAAGATGGTTTTCGGCCAGCCCTGGCTGAACCGCATCACCGTCGAATTGGTTCAGGCAGCAGGCCGTTCGCTGATCAACGGCAGCCAGAGTGACGGCCCGGCCAAGGGTGTGGAAGCGCTGCGCATGCTGCCGGCCTGGGCGCTGGAAGACTTCGGCGCCGCCCTGCATGCCCTGGCCACCCCCTTGTTCCCGGGCGCCCTGCTCTTCGCAGCCGGCTGCTTCTTCCTGCTGGTGCAGTGGCGCCAGCGCGGGGCGGGCGCCGCGGGCTGAAACCGGCGTTGGGCTGGCGACGCCGATACGGCCATTTTTTGGGGGGCAGTCAGGCCGCAGTGGCCCGCTACAGTTGAGCCGTGCCCACAGCCCGCCCCGGCGACCTTCAATTCGGCCCTTACCGCCTCGACCTGGCCGGCGCGCAGCTGACCCGTTCAGGCCAGGCCGTGGCCTTGCGACCCAAGGCCTACGACCTGCTGCGGGTGCTGGCCGAACGCC
>JAYVBO010000128.1:0-4237 GCA_043750435.1 Betaproteobacteria bacterium
ACCAGGCTGCCCACCCGGGCCTTGTCGGCGTAGATCAGGCCTATGCAGCGGCCCTTCACCATCAACGGCAGCAGCAGAAAGGTCGGCGCGTCCACGCGCCGGCGGTACCAGCCCGGCAGGCGGGCGGCCACGGTACCGGCGTCGGCCACCAGCAGGTCGGCGCCCCGCGCGCACAGCACGGCGAACAGGTCGTTGGTGGCGGCGGCGTCAGGCGTGAAACGGAAGGCGGCGCTCAGCTCACCGCCGCCCGACCCCAGGCTCAAGCGGCCGACCAGGCGCCCACCCTGCCCGGGCTCGCGCAGGCACAGCACCACGTTGCGCAGGTTCAGCGCGCGGTGCAGGGTGTCCAGCACCAGATGCAGCAGTTCACTGACGTCCATGCCGCGGGCGGCCAGTGCGGTTTCGGCTGCCACCAGGGCAGCTTCCAGCACGGCCTGCGCCGGATCAGGCAAGGGCATGGGGGCGGTCAGGCCCCAGTGCACGGCTTCGGCCGATTCGCTGTGCTCGTCGGCCACTGAACCGGCCAGCATGGACGCAGGCGGCTCAACCAGCCGCCGTGCGGCGCTGCCGGCGGGCAAGACCAGGCCCAGCGCCTGCACGGCTTCGTTCAAGCGCAGCCGCGCGGTGTCTGTGGCGGCCATCAAGGCCGAAACGCTCAGGCCCAGCAGCGGCGCGTGGGCTTGGGCCACGCGGTGGCAGGCTTGCGGGTCGGCCGGCCCGGCCTGCAGCGCGTCCACCAGCGCGTTGGCGCTGCGCCCCAGCCAGCGCAGTCGTTCCACACCCCGCAAGGCCGCCCCTTCGCTGTCGCTGGCGGGCAGGTCCCCCCCCGGTGTGCGCAGGACGCGCTGCAGGCTGTCGGGCAGGCCCCAGGCACGCGCCACGCCGCCGCCCAATTCGTCGAAACCGATGCCCAGCACGCGCTGCGCAGCGGCCTCGCGCGCGGCCGGCGTGGCGGTGTCGCTGCCCAGTTGTTGGCGGATCTGCAGGGCCTCTTCGGGCAGGTAGTACTCGGTCAGCAAGCGGCCAAGGTTCTGAAACAGCGCGCCCAGAAAAGCCTCTTCGCCCGACGGCCCCTGCGGCGCCAGTTCAGCCGCCAGCATGCCCACCATCAGGGCCCGCACGAATTCGAATTTCAGCTGGCTGGCCTGGCTCTTGTCGGGCATGTGTTCCAGCAACACCAGCGACAGCGCCATGTTGCGGATGCCCGAAAAGCCCACCAGCGCCACCGCCCGCGACACCGTGCCCACGCCGCCGGCCGACACCGCCGAATAGTGCGCGGTGTTGACCAGGCGCAGCAGCTTGTGGGTCAGCGCCACGTCTTTCAGGATTTCGTCGGTCAGCACGCGGATGGATTCGGTCTCAGAGGCCGCCACGCGCTGGATCCGGGTCATGGCGCCGGACAGCGCCGGGAAGTCGGTGCGGTGGCGCATGCGGCGCAGCAGGAATTCCAAGGTTGCATGGCCGCTGCTGGCCACCGATGCAGGCGCGGTGTCGGGGTTGAGCCAGACCTGCAAGTCGACCTTCATCGCCCGGGCGCTGTCGTAGCGCTGTGCCGGGTCGCGCGCCAGAGCACGCTGCACGATGCCCCGCAAGCGGCTGTCCACCGCCGGCTGCTCGGGCAGCAGCAGGTCTTCGGTCTGCACGCGCGCCACCGCACGGGCGGCGTCGGTTTCGCGCAGCAGCGGGCGGCCGCACAGCATTTCACCTAGCAGCGCGCCGGCTGAAAACACATCCATCGCCGGCACCGGCGCCGCGCCGCGCGCGGCTTCGGGCGACAGATAGCCCGGTGTGCCGACCACGCGCCCCACCGCACCAGCCTGCCCCGGCACGCTGCGCGCAGCGATGCCGAAATCCATCACCCGGGGCCGGCCGTCGCTGCCCAGCAGGATGTTCGACGGCTTCAAGTCGCGGTGCACCACGCCCTGTTCGTGGGCGGCTTCCAGCGCGTCCAGCACGCCCAGCATCAGGCCCACGGCTTCGGCGGCGTCGCGCACCGGCTGCATGCGCAGCGCCTGGGCCAGCGTCGGCCCTTCGACGTATTCGAAAACCAGATAGGGCTGGCCTTGGTGCTCGTCGGCTTCGAACACCGGCACGATGTTGGGGTGGGTCAGCCGGCTGACGGCGCGGGCTTCGGCCAGGCTGGCGGCCAACGCCTGGGTGTCACCGTCCAGCTTCAACAGCTTGATGGCCACCTCGCGGTCCAGCCGGGGGTCGTGGGCCAACCAGACGCGGGCCTGGGTGCCCTGGCCGATTTCGCGCAGCAGTTCGAAGCGGGCCAGCTGCCCTGGCGGGACCACGGTGGCAGGGGCCATCGTGGGCGTCAGGCCTGGGCGGCAGGCGGGGCAGCGCCGGCGCCGGCGCCAGCGCCAGCACCTGCGCCGGCGGCACCCTCAGCGGCGGCGGGCGTCACGTCTTGCAAGGCAGCGTGCAGGTCGCGCGGGGTGATGTCTAGCAGGCGTCCATAGCGTTGCAGCACGCGCTGCAGGGCAGCGGCCACGCGCGGCGCCGGCAGGCTCAGCGCGTCCATGGCTTCGTTGGCGCAGCCGGCCACCACGCGCAGCGTTTCGTAGTCGGTGCCGGCACTGTGCACCGCCGTGGCCAGCGGCGGGCGGCGGATCATCGCCATCACGCCCTCGTCGAAGCCCCACTGCCGCGCCACCGACGCGCCTATGGTTTCGATGTCAGCACCCAGCACCGCGAAGGCAGCGCTTTCTTCGGTCATGCCGGGCTCTTCGGGCTCTCCGGGGCGCGGCGGCGGCGCCGGCTGCATCAGGCGGCGGATCTGCTGGGCTTCGTCGGCGAAGTGGTACTGCACCAGCAGCCGGCCCAGGTTCTGCAACAGCGTCACCAGGTAGACCACCTCGCCGTCATAGCCCGCCGGGCGCAGCGCCTGCGCCACCCGCCCGGCGCGCCGGCAGCGGTCCACCAGGCGCAGCAGCTCGCCGGCGCCGGTGCCCTGCTCGTCGCCCAGGGTGCCGGGCCAGTCGCGCATGGCCAGGGCCGCGCGGCGCACGCCTTCCAGGCCCTGCAGGGCGATGGCGCGACGCATGGTCAGCACCGGGTCGCCAGCGCCCATGCGGCCGTTGCGGGCCTGCGCGGCGTTGACCAGGCGCAACAGCTCGAAAGACAGCGCAGGGTCATCCAGCACCACCTCGGCCATCTCGTTGTTGTGTTGCTGGGCCATGCGAGCCAGGCGGGCCGCCCGCGCCGAAGCGCCGGGCGATGACGGCATGACGCCGCCTTGGCGCACGCGCTCGGCCAGTTGGGCCAAGGTGCCCCCACTGGCGCTGCCTTCGGCGGCCTGCCAACCTTCTAGCGCCTGCAGCAGCGTGCGGGCGTTGCGGTAGCGCTGGCGGGGCTGGCGGTCGGTGGCGCGGTTGGCGATGGCGCGCAGCGGCTCGACGATGGGGTGGGCCGTGGCAAACGGCAGGCGCATCATGTCGCGGCCCTGTGGCGGCAAGCGGGTGATGACGTGGCCGATGTCCAACTCGTCCGGCGGGCGCTGACCGGTCAGCAATTGGTGCAGCAGAACGCCGCCGGACAGCACGTCGCGCTCGGCCGAATCGCGGTGGCTGCGCAGGCCGCCGGCCTGCAGCGCCGCCGCCGCGTCGGTGTTGCCGTCGCGCAGGGCGATCTCGGCCGCCACGCCCACGCCGGCCACGCGCACCGTGCCGTTGTCGCTGACCAGCACGTGGCTCAGTTGCAGGTCATGGTGGGCCACGCCGGCCTCGTGCGCGAAGGCCAAGCCCTGCATGATTTGTATGACCAAGGCCGCCGCTTCGGTGCCCGGCATGCCTTTGGCCGGCAGGCGTTCCCCCAGCGTGAAGGCGTCACGCGGGTCGTAGACCGCGAAGGGCCAGCCGTCCTGGGTGCCGGTGTCCACGGTGCTGGCCAATTGCGGGTGGTTCAGCCGGGCGGCGCGCTGCACCACTTCCAGCCAACGCTCGCGCGCCTTCGCATCGGCGGGCTGGCTGCGCGGCAGCACCAGCACCAGTTCCTGGCGGCTGCGCGGATCTTCCACGCGCCAGGTCGTGGTGCGGTCGCTCTTGCCCAACAGGCGCAGCAACTGCAGCCGACCGAACCAGCGTATGGCGGGTGTTCGGTCGGTGGTGGGGGTATCGCTGGCGGCGGCAGACATGGCACTTCCATTGAACCGCGCAGGCAGCTCCGGTGGCGGCTGAAAGTGGACCTGAATCGCCCAGCACTTCAACTTCGCTGGCCGGCGCGGCGGCCCGGC
>JAYVBO010000129.1:0-4235 GCA_043750435.1 Betaproteobacteria bacterium
GCCAGCACCGACGCCGACAAGGCCGAGTTCGCCAAGAAGCGCATCGCCGAAATCACCGCCGAAGCCGAAATCGGCAAGGTCTACGAAGGCGCGATCACCAAGATCCTCGACTTCGGCGCCCTGGTCAACATCCTGCCCGGCAAGGACGGCCTGCTGCACATCAGCCAGATCGCCCACCACCGCGTCGAGAACGTCGCCGACCTGCTGCAAGAAGGCCAGATCGTCAAGGTCAAGGTCATGGAGACCGACGAGAAGGGTCGCATCAAGTTGAGCATGAAGGCACTGATCGATCGTCCGGAAGGCATGCCGGAAGAGCGTTTCGAGCCGCGTGGTGACCGTCCGCCGCGCCGTGACCGCGACGACCGTCCGCCGCGCCGTGACCGTGACGACCGCCCGCGCCGTGAACATGCGCCGGTCGAAGGCGGCCATGACGCGCCGGCTGCCGCACCGGCTGCCACGCACGAAGCCGCTCCGGCTGAGCACACGCCCAAGCAGGGCGAGTGAGCCAGATGGGCAGCGCCATGCGTGCGATCGAAATCACGGCCCCTGGCGGGCCCGAAGTACTGCAACCTTGCGAGCGGCCGGTTCCCGTGCCGAAAGCGGGTGAGTTGCTGATCGCCGTGCAGGCTTCGGGCATCAACCGCCCGGACGTGCTGCAACGCAAGGGGCTGTACCCGATGCCACCGGGCGTCTCTGACCTGCCGGGTCTGGAGATTGCCGGCACGGTGGCGGGTGGTTCGGCTGAAGACCTGGCGCAGGCCGGTCTTGCCATCGGCGACGCCGTGTGCGCGCTGGTGGCCGGTGGCGGCTACGCGGAATTCTGCGTGGCCCCCGCCGGGCAGTGCCTGCCCATCCCCAAGGGCCTGACCATGATCGAGGCGGCCAGCCTGCCCGAGACCTGTTTCACCGTCTGGCAGAACGTGTTCAGCATTGCCAAGCTGCAAGCCGGCGAAACGTTGTTGGTGCAGGGCGGTTCCAGTGGCATCGGCGTTACGGCCATCCAGCTGGCCAAGGCCATCGGCGCGCAGGTCATCGTCACGGCGGGCAGCGACGAGAAATGCGCTGCCTGCGTGGCCATCGGTGCCGACCACGCCATCAATTACCGCACGCAAGACTTCGCCACCGAGGTCAAGCGCATCACCGGTGGCAAAGGCGCCCACGTGATCCTGGACATGGTGGCCGGTGACTACCTGGGCCGTGAATTCGCCTGCGCTGCCGAAGACGGCCGCATCGCGGTGATCGCGGTGCAGGGCGGCACGGCCAGCCAGATCGACGCCGGCCTGCTGCTGCGCAAGCGGCTGCAGCTGACCGGCTCCACCCTGCGCCCGCGCACGGTGGCCTACAAGAGCGCCATCGCGCAGGAACTGAAAGCCAAGGCCTGGCCGCTGATCGAATCCGGGCGTGTGAAGCCGGTGATTCACCAGGTCTTCGCGGCCGACAAGGCCTCGGAAGCGCACGCGCTGATGGAAACCAGCACCCACGTCGGCAAGATCGTGCTGAGCTGGGTTCAAGGAGCCTGAAATGAGACGCAAACTGGTCGTGGGCAACTGGAAGATGCACGGCAGTCGCCCGGCGAACGCCGAGTTGCTGAGTGCCCTGCGCGGCGGGCGGCCCTATGCCGCCAGCGTGGCGGTGTGCGTGCCCTTCGTCTACCTGAGCGAAACCGCGGCCACGCTGGCCGGCAGTGATATCCAGTGGGGCGCGCAAGACGTCTCGGCCCACGAGCAGGGCGCCTACACCGGCGAAGTCTCGGTGGCCATGCTGGCCGAAGCCGGCTGCCGCTACACGCTGGTCGGCCATTCCGAGCGCCGGGCCTTGCATGCCGAAAGCGACTTGCTGGTGGCGCAAAAGGCGCAGATCGCCCTGTCGCGCGGCGTCACGCCCATCGTCTGCGTCGGCGAAACCTTGGCCGAACGTGAAGCCGGTCAGACCGAAGCCGTGGTCAAGCGCCAGCTTTCGGCCGTCATCCACCAACTGGCCCATTGCGCGGCCGAGATGGTGGTGGCCTACGAACCGGTCTGGGCCATCGGCACCGGCCTCACCGCCACGCCCGAACAAGCCCAAGCCGTGCACGCCGTGCTGCGCGCGCAGCTGCAAGCGGCCACCGGCCATGGCAGCACCATGACCATTCTTTACGGCGGCAGCGTCAAGCCCGACAACGCGGCCACGCTGTTCTCGCAAGCCGACATCGACGGCGGCCTCATCGGCGGCGCTTCGCTCAAGGCCAGCGACTTCATCGCCATTTGCCGCGCCGCGCACTGAACGCGCGCAGCACCGCCCTTAACCCATTCGATACCCGGAGTTTTCATCATGCAATTTTGGATGACCTTGATCCTTGCCGTGCAGCTGTTGTCCGCGCTGGCGATGATCGGCCTTGTGCTGATCCAGCACGGCAAAGGTGCCGACATGGGCGCCTCTTTCGGCAGCGGTGCCTCGGGCAGCCTCTTCGGCGCCACCGGCAGCGCCAACTTTCTTTCGCGCACGACGGCTGCTTTGGCCACCGTGTTTTTCGTCTGCACGCTGGCCTTGACCTACATGAGCAACAGTGCCAATGGCCGTGCCAGCAGCGGCGGCAGCGTGCTGGACCGCGCAGCCCCGGCGGCTTCGGCTGCCGCCAGCGCGCCGGCACTGGGTGCCATCCCGGGTGCATCGACCGCGCCGGCTGCCGTGCCCGTCGCGGCACCGGCTTCGGCGGCCTCTTCAGCCTTGCCGAAGTAGTCGCGTCAAGGGCGGAATGCCCTTGTTTTGAGGCTAGAATTCTTCGTTGTTCAGCGCGCTGAAGTTCAGTGTTAGCCGAGCAGCTTGAAGCTGAAATAACGACCTGCCGTCGTGGTGAAATTGGTAGACACGCTATCTTGAGGGGGTAGTGGCGAAAGCTGTGCGAGTTCGAGTCTCGCCGACGGCACCAACAAGTTTCAAAAACAGTTTTGAAGTCCGTTGCGCAGGGGTCTGTAACGCCCAGCGCCACGGCCACTGCGCAGTGCACAGGCGCTTGTACGGATGTGAAGCGCGCCCCTTGCGACCGCACCAAGGCGGTCTGCATGGCGCGCTTTTTTGCGGGCTGAACGTAATTGACCGGACGTTGAAGACAACATGGACTTGCAACCGTATCTGCCGGTGATCCTGTTCATCCTTGTGGGCGTGGGCGTGGGTGTCGCGCCGCAACTCATCGGCTTCATCTTCGGGCCCAACCGCCCGAATGCCGCCAAGAACAGCCCCTACGAATGTGGCTTCGAAGCCTTCGAAGACGCGCGCATGAAGTTCGACGTGCGCTACTACCTGGTGGCCATCCTCTTCATCTTGTTCGATCTGGAAATTGCTTTCCTCTTTCCGTGGGCCGTGGCGCTGCGCGACATTGGGGCGTCAGGCTTCTGGGCGATGATGATTTTCCTGGCCATCCTCGTGGTGGGCTTCATTTACGAATGGAAGAAGGGCGCCCTTGACTGGGAATGAGCCACTTCCAACTGAGGCACTGAACACATGGGCATTGAAGGCGTACTGAAAGAAGGCTTTGTCACCACCTCGGTCGACAAGCTGATCAACTGGTCCAAGACCGGTTCGCTGTGGCCGATGACTTTCGGTCTGGCTTGCTGTGCCGTTGAAATGATGCACGCCGGCGCGGCGCGTTACGACATCGACCGCTTCGGCATGCTCTTCCGTCCCAGCCCGCGTCAAAGTGACCTGATGATCGTGGCCGGCACGCTGTGCAACAAGATGGCGCCGGCATTGCGCAAGGTCTACGACCAGATGGCTGAACCGCGCTGGGTGCTGAGCATGGGCTCCTGCGCCAACGGCGGTGGCTACTACCACTACAGCTATTCCGTGGTGCGCGGCTGCGACCGCATCGTGCCGGTGGATGTTTACGTGCCCGGCTGTCCGCCGACGGCTGAAGCGCTGCTCTACGGCATTCTGCAATTGCAGGCCAAGATCCGCCGCGAAAACACCATCGCGCGCTAAGGCGATCTGACACGATGACACTCAAACTCGACACCCTGCAGGCTGCGCTGGAAGGCGCGTTTGGCGACAAGATCAAAACCCTGGTGCGCGACCGTGGCGAGATCACCATCACGGTGGCCGCCGCCGATTACCTGGCCGTCGCCCTGCAATTGCGCGACGACTCGGCTTTGAAGTTCGAGCAATTGATCGACTTGTGCGGGTTGGATTATTCGGATTACAAGAATGAGCCGCGCGATTCGGCGCGTTTTTGCGTGGTCTCGCATTTGCTGTCCATCACG